>CAYJTB010000046.1:0-16771 GCA_964372875.1 uncultured bacterium | reverse complement strand
TGCCGCTGGTCGGAGTCGAACCGACACGGGTTTTGGGCCCACAGGTTTTTGAGACCTGCATGTCTGCCAATTCCATCACAGCGGCGTAAAAGCAATTCAAAATGAAAAAGGAAAAATTAAAGAGACCGTTTAGATGAAATCAAAATAGAGGATAAAATCTTTGCCCATTGACTCGCTTCATCAAGCAAGCCGAGCATTTCCCCATCTGCGATAGAAACAGTTTTTTCACAAAGTCGCAACCAATAAAGGCTTTCAAGACACTCCTTTTGAGCAATCGAAATTTTAGCGATAAAATCGCTTTACTTTGCCCTCCCTGCGCTTCATGAACATTTGCGCCCACGGAAGTGGCAGCGCGGAGGAGTTGTCGGCCTAGAATCTTATTCACCTCTTCTTTTTCCATCTTTTGATAGAACTTAATTACGCGAACTGAGAAGTCAAAAGTCCTCTCAAGAATATCCGATCTTTCCGTTCGAAGAGATGGTTCCTTAACCAAGCTTTCTTTCATTTGCTGTTTCTTCATTTAATTTTGAATTTTCCATTTTACACTTTTCATTATTTTGGTGGACCGGAGGGGGATCGAACCCCTGACCTCCACAATGCCATTGTGGCGCTCTCCCAGCTGAGCTACCGGCCCAATCAACTTTGCGGACACTACAAAATCTTATTCGTGAGATAAACGTTATTGCGCACATCTCACTGCAAGCGGTCCTTTAGGACCGGCCCGCTTAACTTAAAATTGAAGAATTAACTTTGTTCGAGGCAACCTACTTTGCTGCCCACGTCTCTTTGCCGAGCAGTCCCTGTGGGACCGACCCGAGAATATTGCAACGTCAACAAAAACAGAGTCGTAAAATAACCGTTACTGGGCACTTCTTATTGCAAGTAGTCCCTCTGGGACCGGCCCATAAACCCCAACAATTTACTTGTCAGGACAGGCTTTGGCAAGTTTTTCAATTACAGTCAAGAAATTCTTGGGCCCCGCTCAATCATCACTGCAGCATCCTTAGCAGAAATTGAAGATTTGACAGGCTTGACACCTCTACTTTTTAGAGCTATCATTCTAATCAATCAGATTACTTTATCAGGATAAAATAAAGCAATGATTCGTCGAAAAATAAAGCTGCCGCTGCCTCCCAAGGAGAGTTTTTTTCTCTGGGGTCCCCGCCAAAGCGGTAAAAGCACCCTCCTGAAAATACTCTATCCGAAAGCTGTTTGGTATGATTTGCTGCAAACAGATGTTTATCTTCGGCTGCTTAAAGAGCCGAGTCTCTTACGTGAAGACTTGCTTTACTTAGCGGCTCAACAAAAACATGGGATGGTGGTGATTGATGAAGTCCAAAAAATCCCGGCTTTGCTTGATGAAGTCCACTGGCTGATTGAAAATACATCGTCTGTTTTTGCGCTCTGCGGATCCTCCGCTCGAAAACTGCGCCGGGGTCATGCCAACTTGCTCGGAGGCCGTGCACTGCGTTTTGAGTTGATGGGCCTGACGGCTGGAGAGCTGGAAGAGCAATTTGATTTGGTGAAAATGCTTAATCAAGGCTATTTACCGCGGCACTATTTGACACCTTCAGCCGCACCTCGGCTTCGCGCTTATATCGGAGACTACCTTAAGGAAGAAATTGCGGCTGAGGCGCTTGTTCGAAATCTCCCCACATTTTCCAACTTTCTGAATGCAGCTTCTCTTTCAGACGGAGAAATGGTTAATTTTGCAACCATCGCACGTGATTGCGGTGTTTCAGCTCCTGCATCCAAAGAGTATTTTCAAATCCTTGTAGATACCATGCTTGGTCATTTTTTGGAAGCTTACCGCAAAAGACCTAAGCGCCGTGTGATCGGAGCGCCAAAATTCTATTTTTCCGATGCCGGCATCGTTAACGATCTGGCAAAACGCGGGCATCTTGAGCCGGGCTCAGAACTTTTCGGCAAGGCTTTTAAGAATTGGATTTTTCATGAACTGAATGCTCATCGTTCTTATCAGGACACGAATCATGATTTAACTTATTGGCGCCTTGCCAGCGGCATGGAGGTGGATTTTATCATCGGGGATATGCTTGCTGCGATCGAAGCTAAGGGCAGCAGTAAAATTACAAGTGATCACATGAAAGGCTTGCGCGAAATTAAAAAGGATCACCCCAAACTTAAAAAAAGAATTGTTGTGTGTCTTGAAAAAACTCCGCATCTTACTGAAGATGGCATCGAAATTCTTCCTTATAAGGTTTTTGTCAAAAAGCTTTGGGCAGGAGAGCTCCTTTCGTCTTAGGTTTATTTGGGGATCTAGACTCTTATTCCAAACCGATTCAAGAATAGCGCATAAAGGGCGTAACTGGCTGCCATGGTGACGCAAGAAATCAAAAGCGCCCCGCCAAATTTAATTCCGGATTTTAGGGCAAGCGGCAAAACAATAAAAAAGACTAAGGAAGGCAGAACAGCCCAAAAAATTCCCCATGACAAATCGATTATTTTTTGCGGGTCTCGGGTGTCACGGTAAAGCCACAAAATGGCGAGAATGGACGTGATAGGAAGCGAGGCTAAAAGGGCAGCCATGAAAGTTGAGCGCTTCGCAATTTCCGAAACGCTGGCAATGACTACGGATGAGATCAAAACTTTGACTAGAAATTGCATCAATACCTTAACGTCCCAGGAAGCGCCTGCCTTTACGATTGATATGCCCGGTGCTAAAATACGGTCTACTTATGGCAAACTCTGAACCCGCTTACCCTTTCCCCGAAATCGAATCCAAATGGCAGAAGCGTTGGAGGGAAGAAAAACTTTTTCAAGTCGAGCTCAACGATCCCCGTCCGAAATATTACTGCCTCGTGATGTTCCCGTACCCTTCGGCATCTTTGCATGTTGGCCACGGCCGCAACTACATTATCGGTGACGCCGTTGCCCGTTACAAAATGATGCGCGGCTTCAACGTGCTAAGTCCCATGGGTTTTGACGCCTTCGGTCTTCCGGCGGAAAATGCGGCCATTAAAAATAGAATCCCTCCCAAAGTTTCCACGCTTCGCAATATTGAAAATATGAAACGCCAGCTCCACGAATGGGGATGCGGTTATGACTGGTCGCGCGAAGTGGTTTCCTGTCTGCCGGATTATTACAAGTGGACACAGTGGATTTTTTTAAAACTTTTTGAAAAAGGCCTGGCCTACAAAAAAATGGCCGCGGTCAACTGGTGTCCCTCTTGCCAGACCTCTTTGGCGAACGAACAGGTAGTCGACGGAGCGTGCGAGCGCTGCGAAACCAAAGTCATCACAAGAAATTTAGAGCAATGGTTTTTTAAAATCACCTCTTATGCTGACCGTCTCTTAGAAGATCTCAAACTTCTCGAGCGCTGGCCGGAACGCGTGAAGACCATGCAGGAAAATTGGATTGGCAGAAGTACGGGAGTCCAGATCCATTTTCCGGTCCTTCCGCTCGACCGTCATCCTGAGGCCCAAAGGGCCGAAGGATCTTCCGCCAGAGGCGGACCCACCGCGCCCTTTGGTGGACGGGATTCTTCTCCGCCAAGAAGTGTGGCGGATCAGAATGACGTGCTAACGTGTTTTACCACGCGTGTTGATACGATTTTCGGTGCGACTTATATGGTCCTCTCGCCGGAACACCCCAGGCTTCAAGAACTTTTGAAAGATGTCCCCGACAAATCAAAGATTGAAGAAGCAGCCCAAAAAATGAAGGCGCAGGACATCACCATTCGCACGCAGCTTGAAACTGCCAAAGAAGGAATTTTTACGGGCCGGTATGTTATGAATCCCATGACCGGAGAAGAAATTCCGCTCTGGGTTGCCAATTACGTCTTGATGGAATACGGGACAGGATCTGTGATGGCGGTTCCCACGCATGACCAGCGTGATTTTGAATTCGCCAAAAAATACAAACTTCCGATGCGCGTTGTGATTATTCCTCATGCAGATGTAAGGGCGGCCCCCCGTGGCCGCCCTGAATCTGAAGGGCAGGCACAGGGGCCTGCCCCTGCTGCCTATACCGGTCCCGGCATCTTGGTAAATTCCGGCGCTTTCACCGGAGTTCCTAATGAAGAAGCCAAAGCAAAAATCGCGGACTTTATGGAGCGGAATAAAATCGGAAAAAGAGTGGTTCAATACCGGCTCCGTGATTGGCTCATTTCCCGCCAGCGTTATTGGGGAGCGCCGATTCCCATTCTTTATTGTGAAGACTGCGGAATCATCCCGGTTCCTGAAAAAGATCTCCCCGTTTTTCTTCCCGAAAGTGTTGAGTTCAAGCCTACGGGAGTTTCACCTTTAAGAGACCATCCCGAATTTCAAAAAGTGGTTTGTCCTAAGTGCGGCCAAAAAGCGCGCCGCGAGCCCGACACCATGGACACGTTTGTCGATTCCTCCTGGTATTTTTTAAGATACATCTCACCGCGGGATGACCAAAAAGCTTTTGATTCAAAACAGGTAAACCGCTGGCTTCCGGTGGACCAATATATCGGAGGCGTCGAACACGCGATTCTTCATCTTCTCTATTCACGCTTCATCACCAAAGTCCTTCACGATGTCGGTGTGATTAGTTTCAAAGAGCCGTTTGCCAGGCTTTTCACGCAAGGGATGATCATTAAAGATGGCGCGAAGATGTCCAAATCCAAAGGCAATGTTGTTAATCCGGACGAACTCATCAAGCGTTACGGGGCGGATACGGTGAGGCTTTACACTCTTTTTATGGGTCCGCCGGAACGCGATGCCGAGTGGCAGGACAAAGGAATGGAAGGGGCCTACCGGTTTTTAGGGCGGTTATGGCGGATAATTGCATCTGGCGATGTAGGGGCGGCCCTCTGTGGCAGCCCTGAATCTAAAGGGCAGGCGCAGGGGCCTGCCCCTACCGACGAAACATGGGAGAAAACATTGGAGGCAGATGAAATCCGATTTCAACTTCACCGGACAATCAAAAAAGTGACGGAGGATTTAGAAGGCGACTTTCATTTTAATACCGCGGTGAGCGCCTGCATGGAATTTCTTAATTTTCTTTACCGTTTTCATCCCAAATCAGATGCCGAAAAGTCTCTTTTACGTACCAGCCTTGAGATCTTGGTCCTTCTCGCGGCCCCATTTGTTCCCCATATGGCTGAAGAACTCTGGTCAAGACTGGGACATTCTAAGACGATCTTTCGTGAAAGGTGGCCGGAGTTTGATCCGGCGGCTTTGAAGCAAGAAGAGGAAGAGATCGCCGTCCAAGTCTCTGGGCGTGTGCGCTCCCTATTGAAGGTAAACCCCGAGATTTCTGAAAACGAATTGAAGGCCTTGGCCCTGCAAGATGTCAAAATCCGTGAATGGGTTCAAGACAAAGAGGTGAAAAAAGTGATCGTGGTCCCGCACCGTTTAGTGAATATCGTTGTCTAATGCGCAAAGTCGAGATTCGTCAGAATCAAATTAGTGTCGGCAAAAAACGGATTCCTCTTTTAAGCGGCGAAGTCCATTATTGGCGTCTCAATCCCCAATATTGGGAAGAAATCCTGAAGCGTGTCAAAGAGCTGGGGATCAGCATTGTTGCTACTTACATCCCCTGGGATTATCACGAGTACACCCGCGGCAAATTTGATTTCACGGGAAAGACCGACCAAACTCGAAATCTAAAACGGTTTTTGGATCTCACCCGGAAAATGAAATTCTGGGTGATCATCCGTCCCGGACCTTACATTTATAGTGAATGGCCCAATGACGGTGTTCCTACTTACGCCCACCGCTATCACAGACTTCACCCCAAATTTCTAGAATACGCGCGCGCTTACATGGTTCAAGCCACTCGCGTAATCCGTCCTTATTTTGCGACAAAATCCAAAGGTCACATCATTCTTCTCCAAGCGGATAATGAAATCGATCCGTGGCCGGATCTCTTCGGCCATCAATACGGCTTGGATGGAAAGCCCGGACTTTTCCAAGAATTCCTCCGAGAACTTTACCGCGGCAATATTCAAAAACTCAACGAGCGGTGGGGAACCCGTTATCAAAATTTCAACGAGACCGCGCCCTTTATTACGACCATGTTTAAAAATGAACAGGGGCTCGCGCTGAAAGGCGATAAGGAATTAAACCGTAACATCGATTATTTTAAATTTAAATATCATTACGCCCTCGAGTGTGCCCGGTGGAATGTCGAAACTTACCGTTCGCTTGCGATCGATGTTCCCATTTACCTCAACCTCTATCCTTTCTTTTATGCCCACGATTGGGTCCAGATGCAATCGGTGTCTGATATGGTGGGCATTGATCTTTATCCCACCAGCGAATTCCTTGAGGATGAATTTGAGCAGCGTAAACTCATGGACAAAGTCCGCTACCTCAAAAGCATTTCTACCCTTCCTTATATTGCCGAGTTTGCGGCCGGCGTTTGGCATGCCCGTCATTATGAATCCGGCGTCCTTACACCCAACCATTACCGCTTAATTACCTTAAGCGCCCTGATGGGAGGGGTGGCGGGTTGGAATTGGTATATGTTGGTCAATCGGGACAATTGGTACATGTCTCCTATTAATGAATGGGGCAGGGTAAGGCCCGAGCTTTACGATGTCTTCAAACAATTGGTGCAGGTCTTTCATAAGATGAATCCACCAACGCTTAAAAAATTGACCGATGTCTCGGTCACTTTTAATCCCATCCAGCACGCGGCCAGGACTTTGACGCATAACAGCCCTATTCTTGTCGCCCTCTACGAAGCGGATGTGGATTATGCGCTCTATGACCCCCGAATGGATGTGGCGAAAACCAAGGTCGTTTTTTATTCGGGGAATCAGTGGCTGGAAAGAAAGGCCCAGGAGAATTTGCGTAAGTATGCGGAGAATGGCGGAACTCTGATCGCCTTCCGGAACTTTCCCCGTAAGGATGATCAATTTGAATTTTGTGACATCATCGGTTTCGAAGAACCCTCAAGGATTCTTTTTGAATTCAAAAAAAGTTTTGAGATCCAATTTGCCCCCGACCGGCCTAAGGTAACGGTGGTCAGTTCGGTTTTCTGTTTCGATAAAGTAAAAGAGGGGAACATCAAAGTATCGTTAGACTCTTACGGCCGGCAGACGGTCGGGTACCGGAAACGAATTGGCAAGGGCCAGTTGATCCATCTGGGTTTTGAGCCGACCGCCGAGCTCATTTTAGAACTTTTACGTTTTCTCCAAGTTCCGCTCTATGCTTATTCCTCTACCCACGAAGTAAAGTCCGCTCTTTTTAACCGGGGCGAGAAGACTTTTTACTTAGTCGTGACCAATAATGGCAAAGAAGAAAAAAGCGCCCTTATTCATCTGCCCCGTCTGCAAAATAAGGGCAGATTTTCGGTCAGGGATCTTTTGACGGGGAAAAAGGAGACGCTTATCTCCGAGCGGATCTCCCACTACACCCTCAATATTCCTAGAAAAGACGGGCGAGTTCTCGAGTTTCGCCGCCTCGGATAATTTCAGTTTTTTGGGCTCCAAAATGAGGGTCTGGACATTCCTGCCTTTGCTTGCTATCTTTTTATAGGTATTCCTACTGAAAATCATGAAGGGGGGTGAATGATATGAAAAAAGGACTCTGTTTAGTAGTGGTTATGGCCCTGGCACTTTTAGCGTCAGGCGTAGCTTTCGCTGAAGCTCTTGAAGGTGAAGTCGTAAGCGTGGATCTCACTGGAAAAGTGCTTAAGGTCACCACGACCGATGCAGCCACCGGCGCTAAGGAAGAAGTCAGCGTGACCGTCGACGACGCCACGACTTATAGCGGCGAGGTTACAGCTTTAGCTGAGGTCGTAGAAGGTGACAAGGTGAAATTGGATGTCGAGAAAGATGCGACGTCTGGTAACACGGTTGCGAAGTCCGTGGATGTTGCTGCGGCTGAATAAGCGGTAAGCAAATCGAATCGAACGCCTAATCTCATAAAGTTTTTGAGAACGGAGGAACCGACTGTGGGTGAATTTCTAAAACTAGAAAAGGGTGACTCCACCATCCTAACCCTTTCGCAGCTTACTCCGTCGGCGGTTGTGGAGGAAATCATACATACGTTATTATTGGTGTCCCACGAGAATATTCGGTTGCATTGGAAGCGGGGGAAGGTTACAATCGGCCCAGCACTGGGTTAGAATGTACCAAACCTTTTTTAGCCTTAAAGAATCACCGTTCAACGTTACCCCTGACCCCCGCTTCATCTATTTAAGCCGTCACCACCAAGAAGCTTTATCCGCTCTTCTCTACGGTATCGAACACCGGCGGGGATTCATCGCCATCACCGGTGAAATCGGGGCTGGGAAAACCACACTCTGCCGCACCCTTCTGAAAGAAATCCAAGACCGGGCGCATACTGCCTTTATTTTTAACCCCAAACTTTCTGAGTTCGAACTCCTTCAAACGATCGTCGAAGATTTAGGGATTGTCCCGAAGGGTAAAAGAAAAAAAGATTATTTTGACGCGCTCAATCGTTTCCTCCTTCAGGAATTAGAAAAAGGGATGAACACCGTTATTATTATTGATGAGGCCCAGAATCTTACGGCCCGGGCCCTTGAACAAGTCAGGCTTCTTTCAAATCTCGAAACCACACGCGAAAAACTTCTGCAGATCATTCTCGTCGGCCAGCCGCAACTTCGGGACCTTTTGGCCCGGCCGGACCTGGCCCAGCTGTATCAAAGAATTACCGTGCGGTATCATTTGCCTTCCCTTAATCGTGAAGAAACAGAAAGATATCTCGCCCATCGGCTTCGGATCGCGGGCAATGAAGATCCGCTTTTTACCGCAGAGGCGATCGATTCTATTTATGGAAGATCTCAAGGCATTCCTCGTATCATCAATGTCCTTGCCGACCGGGCACTCCTCGGTGCCTTTGTGCGGGGCAGCCATGTGGTGGAAGCGGCGGTCGTTGAAGAGGCCCATGCCGACTTGGAGGGCGTAGGGGTATGAGTTTGATTCACGAAGCGCTTGAAAAAATTGAGCGGGAAAAATCCGAGAAAAGAAAATTCATCGCAAAATCCGAATCCGTTACCGAACATGGCAAACCCAAAGAATCTGCGGTCAATTCATGGACCGTTTATGGAATTGTGGGTGTCCTTTTTCTATCTCTTTTGTTGGGGCTTGTTTTTCTCCTCAGTTCAGCCCGGAATCGTGATGAAAATAATTTTTCCAATGAAAGTACCAAACCCGCTATTTTTCCCGCGCCTCCCTGGGGCATTGAAGAAAAATTTGTTTTAACGGGCATTACCCAAATAGGCGAAGAGCGGACCGCGATTTTAAACAATCTCTTGGTCCGTGCGGGCGATATCATTGACGGTGCAAAGGTCGAGGCTATTGAAACAGAT
The DNA here is from genome assembly GCA_964372875.1 of uncultured bacterium. Classification (GTDB taxonomy): domain Bacteria; phylum Omnitrophota; class Omnitrophia; order Omnitrophales; family JACQLI01; genus CAYJTB01. Next base: position 7,504 of record CAYJTB010000046.1, on the reverse strand, counting down.
AAAGTGGTGCTTCGCCTAGGCAGGCAAATCATTCATATCAGTCTCCATCACCGGCAGGGAACCCACTTCACGGAGATCCAACCTCTTACTTAGCGATGTCGATTTCGAGGCTCTCTCACTATCAAGATACGGTGCTCTTTTGGATACTCACGGTTTTGTTTTTCATTTTTACCCTTCCTTTGTTGGAACCCGGTTCTTTTTCAACCTCATCCAACCCTCTCAAGGTGGTTCGTGCTTATGAACCCCAAGAAGACGGAGGTTTTTTCCTGACAAGCCGCTAGTGCGGCGGCCGTTTCTAGGGCCGGGCCTTGCCCTGGTCCTTGGGATTTTGGCGGGAAGATTTTTCTCTCTTCCCGATTTTTGGCCCGTTTTTTTAATTCTCTCCCTCCTTCCTTTTCTTTGGGCTAACCGCGGCAAAAAAGCTTTCCTACCTCTTTTTCTTTTCTGTGTCTTGGGTCTCGGCATTCTTAGGATTCACGAAGTCACAAGACTTCCCACGAACCCTATTTCCGGATTTGCACGCGAAAAATGGATGCGCCTTGAGGGCCAAGTCATTACTCTTCCGGACCTCAAAGAAAAAGGAAAAAGGCGGATTTATTCTTTTGTGCTTGAGGCAAAAAAATTGAGAATCGATTGGAAAACCTTGGAGGCAAAAGGAAAGGTCCAAGTTTTTGTGATTAACCCGGGGACCCTGCCGACTTACCGGAGCAGGGTCTCCCTGTGGGGCCAACTCGGCCTGCCTAAAAAATCTCAAAACCCCGGCGAGTTTGACTATTCCAAATTTCTAAGAGATCAGGGGATTCATTCGGTCTTTAAAAGTTACGGTCCCCGTTCCCTTCAAGTTCTGGATCAAACGGCTTCTTTTTTCCAAAGCCCCTTTATTCTGATGGAAAAAATCCGTGAATTTTCCGCCCAGCGTATTGACCGGTTCTTTTCTGTCCCCGTGAGCGCACTCCTTAAAGCGCTCATTTTGGGGATGCGAAAAGACCTTCCTGAAAATCTTCGTGATGATTTCATCAAGACTGGGACCACGCATCTGATCGCTATCAGCGGGATGAACATCACCCTTGTCGCCGGAAGCCTTTATTTTTTTGCGCTCATTCTGGGCCTTCCTCAAAAAGGGGCGGCCTTCATCGGACTTTTTTCCACGGCGGGTTATGTCTTTCTCTCCGGGATGGGGATTCCGGTCGTGCGGGCAGGATGGATGGCAGGGATTTTTTTCGCGGGACTTTTACTAGAACGGGAAAAAAATCTGACCAACAGTCTTTTCTTTGCCTTGTTTTCTATCCTTCTTTATGATCCCCGGGCCTTTTTTCAAACCGGCTTTCAACTTTCTTTTCTTTCCGTATTGTCTTTGATCCTCTTAAGCCGGTCTTATGAATTTTCTTCAGAAAGGCGCCGCGCCTCTTTACTCCAAGGGGAGTGGTTTCAGACCTTGGTCGTCCTCATAGGGACCTTTCCGCTTTGCATCGCTTATTTCAACGTTTTTTCCTGGATCAGTATTTTTACCAACATGCTGGCCATTCCGCTTTTTAATCTGAGCGTCCTTGGAGGCTTGGCCAGTCTTTTTTTAGCCGACTTACCGTTTGTGGGCGGCTTTTTTGTAAAATTCACATCGCTCCTTTTAAACTTCGGATTGGGGTGGATCCGTTTCACGGCGGAAAAACCGTGGGGCTATTTTCATCTGCGTCCGCCTTCGGTCTGGCTGATTCTGATTTATTATCTGACACTGGCCTTCATCATCATTTCGCATCGTTGGAAAAAATTAAACTCGCGTCGTCTTCAAATGTCTTCACTCGGACTTTGGTTCATTATTTCGTTAGTTTTTTTTCTCCCTGCAAAAAATTCAAAATTCTCCCTCACGGTTTTATCCGTGGGCGCGAACGAACTTCTGGAAGTCCGGTTCGAAGAAAACCATTGGCTTATTAATGCAGGAAGACAAACCCCGACCAATCAGGCCCGTTGGATTCTCAGTCCCTTTCTGCGGCATGAGGGAATCAATCATCTGCAAGGAATCTTTGTGACGGATTTTTCAAAACGCCATACAGGCGGACTTCCGACGGTTTTGGATAATTTCGGCGTGAAGTTAATTGCACTTCCCGCAGATCCCAAAACAGGTTCTAAATTCATCCAGGTTTTAAAAAAATCCCGGTTTAAAAAAGTTCCTAGGATTTTTTTAAATTCCGGCGATCAAATTTCCGCAGGCCCTGTGACTTTCCAGGTGGTGGAGCAAATCCAAGGTCAAATTTTTCTACTGATTAAATACCAAAATCAGAAATTTTTATTATTACCCACATGGAAGCCTGAAATCGTTGAAGCCGTCCTTCCTAGGCTTAAAAAAATTGGTCCTGTGAATGTTTTGATTTTACCCGCTTTGGGCAGGCCTAGTCTTTCTCACTGGAAAACTTTGTTGGGTCTCGCGCCCGATTGGGTGGTAACTCCGTCAAAAACAGGGAATCTAAGGCCGCTTTTAGCTTCGCTGGGCGAGGAAGAAATCCCTCTTTTGAGAACTTTCAAGACCGGGGCCGTACGTTTTGAAGTCAAAAAAGAGGTCTTGGAGGTGCGTCCTTTTGTGCCTCTTCGCAAGCCGAAATCTGTCTTGAATCCTTTCTCTTAATCCCTGCCCTCGCGGCTTGACTTGGTCGTCCATCTTCGATCGTTCTGCAATTTAGCTTGCCACTCACAGGTCAATGTCCCAAAATGGCCTTATAGATATCTCCGAATTTGAAGAAAATATGATTAAAATTGAACTCCAAATTTTCACATGATCGCAAAAGTGTTTATATGGCAAAAGTTCTAGTTACTGGCGGTGCTGGTTTTGTGGGTGCTGCTCTAGTCAGGGCTCTCCTTCAGAAGAACGAAGAAGTGAGAGTTCTTGCCCGGAAATCAAGCGATCTTTCCAATCTTGACGGTTTACCTATTGAAATTTCATTTGGCGATGTCTACTACCCGGCAAGTTTGAGAAATGCCATGAAAGGAGTCGACATTGTTTATCACACCGCCGCTGTTTATCAATTCTTTCCTTGGTGGAAGCGAAAAGCCGCTCCAATTCATAAGATCAATATTGAAGGAACAAAAAATGTTCTAGCTTCGGCGAAGCAAGCGGGGATCAAACGGCTTGTGTATACAAGTTCCATTATTACGATCGGAAAAAATAAAAAGGGCGAGCTTTCCGACGAGAATACGCCCTTTAGCCAGGACCAACTTTCCAGTCATTACGCAAGGTCCAAGGTGGGAGCAGAATCGATTGTGCTTGAAGAAGCACGGAAGGGATTTCCAGCCGTAGTCGTAAATCCTGGAATTGTTCTGGGTGAACGAGACAGCAAACCAACTCCATCAGGAGAGGTAATCGTAAAATTCTTGAATAGGATTTATCCGGGTTATTTTGATACAATCTGGTGCGTCGCCGATGTGGACGACGTCGCTCAAGGTCATATTGCGGCCTGTGAAAGAGGACGAATCGGAGAGCGATATATTCTTTGCCATAAAGAACATTATTCAATGAAAGAACTCTTCAAAATCTTGGAAAGGCTCACGGGAGTTGGAGCGCCTTTTGTCAAATTTCCTTATCCGCTGCTTCTCGCATTTACCTATATCGATGAGTGGACAATACAATGGGTTCGCCATAGGCCACTTCTTGCGAGCGAAGGGGTAAAGTTCTGCCATAACTTTCTCCGGTGCGACAATTCAAAAGCAGTTCAGGAGTTGGGCTACAAAACCACTCCGTTTGAGAAAACGCTTGAAAAAGCGGTTCGTTGGTATAAAGATCATGGATATGTCAGGAGGTAATTCAATGATGCCGCTTCAGCTTTTCACATCTCGCGAATACAAGATTTTAAAAGCCGCTGCCGACCGCATTATCCCCCAAGCGAGTGAACGCTACGAGATGGATCTTGCCCAAAAGATTGACTCTACCCTTGCCCGTGTTCCGAAAGAAATTGGACAAGAATTCAAGCTCCTCCTTTTAGTTTTTGAATACGGTGCCCCTTTATTGGGATTCGTGTTCAAGCCATTCACTCGCATGAGCCCAGAGGAAAAAGATCGTTATCTGACCGGTTGGGAGCGAAGTAGACTCGCTTTTAAAAGAATGGGTTTCCAAGCTATTAAACGCACAGCTCTTGCGGCCTTTTATGGATCGAATCTGAGTTGGTCAACGATTGGCTATCGAGGACCTTGGCTGGAAAGAGGATATCCTTCTGACTATCCAGGAAAAGGAATTCAACATGCTCAATGAAATAGAAACCGACGTCTGTGTCATCGGATCAGGCGCAGGTGGTGCCGTCATGGCAAAGGAGCTGTCTGAAGGCGGCCTCCGGGTTGTTGTTCTCGAAAAAGGGAGCCGTTTTACCAAGTATGATTTCACGCAAAAAGAAGAAGAAATGTTTCCCAAACTTTATGCAGACCGGGGAATGCGGGCCACGAAGGATCAATCGATCATCATCCTCCACGCCGAGGGAGTGGGCGGCACCACGATCGTGAACCACAACATTTGCCTCCGTGCTCCTGAGTGGGTGCTCAGAGAGTGGAATAATTTAGGAATCGAGAAGATTTCACCGATGTATATGGCTCCCTATTACGAGAAAGTGGAGCGTGAGATATCTGTTTCCCAGATTAAGCCCGAAGAAGTGAACAAAAATGATCAAGTGTTTCATCGGGGTGCCGAACGCTTAGGACTTAACCCCGAACGTTTTTATCACAATCGTAAAGATTGCATTGGCTGCGGTTTCTGCTATTGCGGCTGCTCTTATGACCGCAAACAAAATATGTCGCTGACTTACATCCCTAAGGCCGAACAATCCGGTGTGCAGGTTTTATCTCAAACTGAGGCGCAGGTAATTGAAAGAAAAGGGAACCGGATCACTTCTATTCTTGCTTCTCAATGGGATGATTCGGAGGGGAAGGTTAAAAAAAATATCCGCATACGCGCTAAACTATTTGTTATCGCAGGAGGAGGAATCAGCACTCCAGCGCTTCTTCTTCGGAATGGCTTTGAGCGCTTGAATCGAAATATCGGCCACCACCTAACCCTTCATCCAATTCTAGCCAACATTGGAGTAATGACTGAACCTGTGCATTTTTATGAAGGAATTCCCCAATGTGAGTATGTCGACCGGCTCTCCTACATCGACGGTGGAGGGTTTCTTCTCGAAGGAATCGGTGCCCAACCAATCTTGAGTTCATTCAATATTCCTTCCTTCGGGAAAAGATATGAGGAAGCAATGAAAGAGTTTAATCAGTTTTCGATCCACTATGTGATGGTCAAAGATCGGCCCCAAGGGCGAATTTCGGTATCGAAGAACGGAGTCATTTCAATCTATTATCGCCTTCATGAAAGAGATAAACGAAGTCTCCGGGAAGGAATGGAACTTTCGGCGCGGGTCTTTTTTTCGGCAGGAGCAAAGAAGGTTTATCTGAACCATGTGGACGCTCCCCCCTTGGAGGATGAGAAACAAATCAAAATGGTTGCTCGTCTCCGAATGGAGGCGAACCGAATGGTTCTTTTTTCTGCTCATCAACTATCAAGCTGTCGGATGGGAACAAGCCCTAAAACGTCTGTCACAAATTCCTATGGCCAGATTCACGGGATGGAAAATCTTTATGTAGCCGACGCAAGCCTCTTTCCTACTTCCTTGGGTCATAATCCCCAACTCACTATCATGGCCCTCGCTACGAGAAATGCAGCGTATATTCTAGAAAGATGGAATCACAAGCTTCGTCGCGAAACTCTAAACTCTGCCGGAGTGCGTGCGTAAGAAATTGACCTAGGCAGGATTAAACTGTTTGCTCGGTGTTGCGGTTATTATGTACTACCCGCGCGGGTAAGAAGACACCAAAAACCCTTCTCTTAAGACGACCCTCCCCTAAAGTTTTTCTGCGATCGAATATTGAAACCGCTGCCCATGTAGAAACCATCTGATCGCTATCAGCGGGATGAACATCACCCTTGTCGCCGGAAGCCTTTATTTTTTTGCGCTCATTCTGGGCCTTCCTCAAAAAGGGGCGGCCTTCATCGGACTTTTTTCCACGGCGGGTTATGTCTTTCTCTCCGGGATGGGGATTCCGGTCGTGCGGGCAGGATGGATGGCAGGGATTTTTTTCGCGGGACTTTTACTAGAACGGGAAAAAAATCTGACCAACAGTCTTTTCTTTGCCTTGTTTTCTATCCTTCTTTATGATCCCCGGGCCTTTTTTCAAACCGGCTTTCAACTTTCTTTTCTTTCCGTATTGTCTTTGATCCTCTTAAGCCGGTCTTATGAATTTTCTTCAGAAAGGCGCCGCGCCTCTTTACTCCAAGGGGAGTGGTTTCAGACCTTGGTCGTCCTCATAGGGACCTTTCCGCTTTGCATCGCTTATTTCAACGTTTTTTCCTGGATCAGTATTTTTACCAACATGCTGGCCATTCCGCTTTTTAATCTGAGCGTCCTTGGAGGCTTGGCCAGTCTTTTTTTAGCCGACTTACCGTTTGTGGGCGGCTTTTTTGTAAAATTCACATCGCTCCTTTTAAACTTCGGATTGGGGTGGATCCGTTTCACGGCGGAAAAACCGTGGGGCTATTTTCATCTGCGTCCGCCTTCGGTCTGGCTGATTCTGATTTATTATCTGACACTGGCCTTCATCATCATTTCGCATCGTTGGAAAAAATTAAACTCGCGTCGTCTTCAAATGTCTTCACTCGGACTTTGGTTCATTATTTCGTTAGTTTTTTTTCTCCCTGCAAAAAATTCAAAATTCTCCCTCACGGTTTTATCCGTGGGCGCGAACGAACTTCTGGAAGTCCGGTTCGAAGAAAACCATTGGCTTATTAATGCAGGAAGACAAACCCCGACCAATCAGGCCCGTTGGATTCTCAGTCCCTTTCTGCGGCATGAGGGAATCAATCATCTGCAAGGAATCTTTGTGACGGATTTTTCAAAACGCCATACAGGCGGACTTCCGACGGTTTTGGATAATTTCGGCGTGAAGTTAATTGCACTTCCCGCAGATCCCAAAACAGGTTCTAAATTCATCCAGGTTTTAAAAAAATCCCGGTTTAAAAAAGTTCCTAGGATTTTTTTAAATTCCGGCGATCAAATTTCCGCAGGCCCTGTGACTTTCCAGGTGGTGGAGCAAATCCAAGGTCAAATTTTTCTACTGATTAAATACCAAAATCAGAAATTTTTATTATTACCCACATGGAAGCCTGAAATCGTTGAAGCCGTCCTTCCTAGGCTTAAAAAAATTGGTCCTGTGAATGTTTTGATTTTACCCGCTTTGGGCAGGCCTAGTCTTTCTCACTGGAAAACTTTGTTGGGTCTCGCGCCCGATTGGGTGGTAACTCCGTCAAAAACAGGGAATCTAAGGCCGCTTTTAGCTTCGCTGGGCGAGGAAGAAATCCCTCTTTTGAGAACTTTCAAGACCGGGGCCGTACGTTTTGAAGTCAAAAAAGAGGTCTTGGAGGTGCGTCCTTTTGTGATTTGCAAATTTTCGTGTAAATTCGAGGCGAAGAAAAAGGGGAATAGCCTCT
>CAYJTB010000045.1:0-17009 GCA_964372875.1 uncultured bacterium | reverse complement strand
GACAGTCCAGCTATGAATGTTGCTAAAGTGAGAGACTTTGTTATAATACCGGCACTTTTTATCGAAAGGAAACCATGCAGCAAATCACATTAAAACAGTTGCTTGAAGCAGGCGTTCATTTTGGCCACCAGACCCGCCGGTGGAACCCCAAAATGAAGCGTTATATCTTTGGCGAAAAAAGCGGTATCTATATTATCAATCTTGAGTTAACGCTGGACTGTACTAAGAGGGCCATGGAATCCTTAAAGAAGGTCGCCGGTGAGGGCAAAGAAGTCCTTTTTGTAGGTACCAAAAAGCAGGCCCAAGAAGTAATCCGTGATGCGTCCCATCGCTGCGGCATGCCCTATGTGAACGAGCGCTGGCTAGGCGGCATGCTTACCAACTTTACAACCGTTCGCAAATCCGTCGCCCGCCTTGATTGGATCGACCAGGCCGAGCAAAAAGGGGATTTCAAATTCATCACCAAAAAAGAGGGCTCCCAGCTTAAAAAGGAAAGAGAAAAGCTGATTCGTTATTTAAGCGGGGTGCGTACCATGAAGCGCTTGCCCGGCGCCCTTTTTATTATTGACACCAAAAAAGAAGAAATCGCGCTGGCGGAAGCAAGAAAACTCCACATTCCGATCGTTGCTCTTATTGATACCAATTGCGATCCTGATAGGGTGGATTATCCCATTCCAGGAAATGACGATGCGATCCGGGCCATCAAGCTTTTCTGCGATCTCGCCGCTGAAGCCATCATCGAAGGAAGAAACGAATTTCATAACATTTTCACACCTATCGCTGAAGCCGAGGGAGAGCCGGAAGAAAAAGAGGTCAGTGTAGCAGCACTCCCTGATACAGATTTTGCCGCGGCGATACAAGCCGAAGGAACGGTCATTGTTCCCGAGGCGGATGTGCCCACCCTGCCAAAAATTATTGATGAAGCCCTTGAGGACCGGTTAGTCCGGGAAAAGATGGAAGAAGAAGCGAGGCTCAAAGCCAAGCGGACCACCCGCGTCCGGGAGCCAAAAAAGGCAAAGCCCTAATGAGTAAGGACGTTATCGTAAAACTTCGCGAGACCACAGGCGCTGGCATGATGGATTGCAAAAAGGCGCTTACGGATGCTAAAGGAGACTACGAGCAGGCCCGGAAAATCCTGAAGGAAAAAGGCCTGGATTTTGCAAAGAAAAAAGCGGGCCGGGAAACCAAGGACGGTCAGGTGATTTCTTATATTCACGGCGGAGGAAAAATCGGAGTCCTCGTCGAAATCAACTGCGAGACTGATTTTGTCGCTCGTAACGAAATTTTTCAGCGGTTTGCCAAGGACCTTGCCATGCAGATCGCCGCAGAGACCGAAGACGCCCCGCTGTTAGATCAGAAATTTATCAAGGACCCCAGTAAGAACATTCGTGAATATTTGAACGAAACAATCGCCCGGCTGGGGGAGAATGTCATCATTCGTCGTTACGCCCGATTCGCTTTAGGAGAGGAACCTGCCACCGAAGAATTACCTCGCGAATGAAAGCAAAAGGCAAAGGACCCATCTATAAACGGATCCTCCTTAAACTTTCAGGCGAAGCCTTGCAGGGCAAATTGGGTTACGGTGTCGACCCTAATGTTGCGGGCGCCATCGCCCAAGAAATTAAAGAGGTTCATGAATTAGGCGTTCAGACTGCTTGCGTGGTAGGGGCGGGAAATATTTTCCGCGGCCTGCAGGCCTCGCAGGCGGGAATGGACCGGGCCACCGCGGATTACATCGGCATGCTGGCAACGATCATTAATTCGATGGTCTTGCAAGACGCCCTTGAAAAACGCGGCGTTCCTACCCGGGTCCAAAGCGCGATTGAAATCCACGAATTGGCCGAGCCTTATATCCGCAGGCGCGCCATTCGTCACTTGGAAAAAGGCCGCGTCGTTGTTTTCGGAGGCGGCACGGGAAACCCTTATTTTACAACGGATACCGCGGCGGCCTTGAGGGCTGTGGAGATCGGGGCAGACGTTATTTTAAAGGCGACCAAAGTGGACGGGGTTTATGACCGCGATCCCGTCAAAGATAAACGGGCGAAAAAGTTTGAGAAATTAAGTTATATGGATGTTTTGAAGCGGCGCTTGCAAGTGATGGATTCAACGGCGACTTCTCTTTGTATGGATAATCAGCTCCCCATTATGGTTTTCAATCTCACCCAACGCGGTAATATCCGCCGTGTCGTGATGGGTGAGAAAATCGGCACCCGAGTGGAGTAATCAAATGGCGGAGCGGCCTGAGATCAAAAAAATTCTGGATGATGAGCAGCGCAAAATGGATAAAGCCGTTACGCTGACGCGCAAGGAATTTCAGGATGTCCGCACCGGACGCGCCTCCATGGGGCTTGTGGAGCACCTTACGGTCGATTATTACAACACACCCACTCTTTTAAAAGGCCTCGCCACGATCTCGGTCCCCGATGCACGGACCCTTCAAATCCAGCCTTGGGACGTTACGATTGTTTCCGAAATTGAAAAGGCAATTCTTAAATCCGATTTAGGTCTGACTCCCTCCAATGATGGAAAACTGCTGCGGATTCAAATCCCACCGCTTACCGAAGAAAGAAGGCTTGAGCTTACCAAGGTCATCAAGCGCTTAGCCGAAGAAGGCCGCGTCACGATTCGCAGCATCCGGCACGAGGCCATTGAGGCCCTCAAGGCCCTCGAGAAAAGTAAAAAGATTTCGGAAGATGAATCGCATCACGGCCAAAAAGAAGTCCAGAAGTTGACAGACCGGTTCATCCAGGAAATGGACCAGGCCGTCGCCAAAAAAGAATCCGAAATAAAAACGATCTGAGGAGCCGGGTGAGGCTCTCTTCTTCGACCGCCCCATCGTCCTTCTTTTATGAGAGCTCGTAGCTCAGCCTGGTAGAGCACCGCACTTTTAATGCGGGCGTCGATGGTTCGAGTCCATCCGAGCTCAATAAATACAATTGAGGATGCAAAGTGAAAAATTAAAAATGGAAGAAAACGGGCAGCTCTAAACTTTTAATTTTACATTTTGAATTTTGTATTGTTTATGTCCCCGTCGTCTAGCCTGGCCTAGGACACCAGATTTTCATTCTGGCGACACGAGTTCAAATCTCGTCGGGGACGCTACTCACGCCTCTATGGCCTCTTTGCTGAATCCCCAAGCACTGCGGCATTTGTCACAGAGATATACCTTTGACCCGCTGTAGCAATGTAGGCTTAAGGGATGGTAAACTTAAACGGAGGGTGTGATGAATATAACCGAATCAAAACGTGAAATGATCTGGCCGAACATCTTTTTTTTCGCCACGACAACGCTTGTTGCTTTAATTGGCGCACCCCTTTACATCGTGCGATTTGGTTTTCAGCCCATTACGATAGGGATGACCGTCTTTTATCTCTTTGCTACGAGTATGAGTATCACGGTGGGCTATCACCGCCTCTTCTCGCACGTTACTTACAAGGCGAATCCCATCCTTCAATTTCTTTTCCTTTTCTTTGGCTCAGCCGCTTATGAGCAGTCAGCCCTTTGCTGGTCTTCCCAGCATCGCACCCATCATCTTTATGTCGATACGGATCAAGACCCCTACAGCATCAAGAAGGGATTTTTTTACGCCCACATTGGATGGCTTTTGTTTTGGAGGCATCCGGAGCACTATGAAAATGCGACGGATTTACAAAAGAACCGGCTTTTGATGCATCAATATAAGTACTATCATCTTTGGGCAGCTGGCTCCGGGATTGTTCTTCCCATGCTGATCGGGTATGGGTGTGGAGATCTGCTCGGTGCATTCATCTTTCCTGTCTGCGTGAGATTATTTTTGGTCCATCAAACAACTTTTTGCATCAATTCTATCTGTCATACGATTGGCAAAGCCACCTATGATATTTATTCCACAGCCAAAGATCATTGGTTTGTGGCCCTCATTACCAATGGCGAGGGTTACCATAATTTCCATCACCATTTCCCGAGTGATTATCGGAACGGTGTACGCTGGTATCAGTGGGATCCCAGCAAATGGCTCATTGCAATCCTGGCGAAGGGAGGTCTCGCTTGGAATTTAAAAAAAGTGTCAGTGTTTAGAATCTTAGCCGCCAGACTGGCCGCTGAAAATCAAAGAGCGCAAGATTATTTAAAAAACAGGAGCATTCCCAATCCGGCGACCGTTCAAATGAAGCTGAAATCTCAATATGAGAAACTCAAACAAACTTTGAGTGATTGGGAAAGCTCAGCCAGAGAATATCAAACCATTCTGCGCGAGCATCTTGAACGTCATTCGGAGGAAAGGCGGCAAGCTGCTTTGAAAAGGATTGAGGCCCAGCGCCTGTTTCGAGAAACGCTTCATCAGTGGAAATTGGTTTATTTAAATCTTGCCTCCCTGGTTCAACAATAACTCGGTCCTCGGCCCCCCAAACCTACAAAAAGAAGGGACAAGGGGAGGTGATCGCTTATCACATCGTTCGTTCGCCGTTGGGTTATTTGCTCTTGGCGGCGACTCGGAAGGGAATATGCGCCGTCCGGCTTGGGAATGATAAGAAAAAATTTGAAAATGAACTCAAAAAAGAATTTGAAGCGGCGGAGTTGAGAGAGAACGATAAAAATTTACGGCAATGGATCCAAGCATTGATCAATTATTTGGCCGGCCACAAACCGTGGCCCTTACTTCCATACGATGTGCAGGCAACGGCTTTTCAAAGACAAGTTTGGGATTGGCTGCGCACCATTCCTCCCGGGACGACTTACAGTTATTCGGAAGCGGCGAAAGCAATAGGTCAACCCACTGCCGCTCGAGCCGTAGCCCGGGCCTGCGCCACGAATCCGGTTGCCTTAGTGATCCCTTGTCACCGGATTGTACCCCAATCGGGTGATGTGGGCGGTTACCGCTGGAATCCCAACCGGAAACAGAAACTCTTGAAGTTGGAACGAGCGGATGCCCCACGAAATTTTTGAGTGATCTTTACCCGGAATTCTTTTATTGTATACACCTCAGTGAAAGAATGGCTGGTAAGTATCGAAGAAGCGCTTAAGAATTCGGCAACACATCTGCCGCTCGAGCTGTCATCCTTTCTCGGCGGATTGGTTGAAGAAGTGATTGCTCCTATTCCATCACCTTTTGTGATGGCAGCCGTGGGTTCCGCCGCCTTTACGCAGAGCAAGGGATACCTTGCCCTGTTAGGGTTAGCTTTTCTGGGATCCGCGGGCAAGACCTTAGGCGCCTGGGTCATCTACGTGATTGCGGACAAATTGGAAGATATCGTGGTGGGAAAATTTGGGCGTTTTTTGGGAATATCGCACCAAGATGTGGAGGCCCTAGGAAAGCGTTTTAATGGAAGCTGGAAAGACGGCGTGACCCTTTTCTTTTTACGTGCCCTTCCGATTGTTCCTAGTTCGCCCGTTTCCGTGGTCTGTGGAATCATTAAGATCAACTTGAAGACTTACATGGTTTCCACGCTTCTGGGCAATCTTGTTAGGAATTTTGTGTATATTTACCTCGGCTACGCAGGAGTCTCCGCCTATCATTCTGTTTTAAGCGGCCTGGACAGCACCGAATCAATCATGCAAATATTTATTTTCTTAGGCCTCGCCGCGTTGGTGGGTTGGATTTATTACCAAAGATACAAGACGAAACAAAAACCTACCGCCCCCTAAAAGGCACCTGTGCCTTTCTTTCCGTAGACACCTCCCGGAAAAAAGTTAATAATGCTTACACTTTATGAAACAAACCCAAACGTTTACCACAAACTCACCTTACATTCTTGACATTGGTTGTTCCAACAACAAAGTGGCGGGCACGATCGGCATCGATATCGATCCCAAAAGCGATGCCGAAATCCACCACGACCTGAATGCCTACCCTTACCCGATCGAGGAAAACAGTGTGGATCAGATTTTCGCCAAACACATCATTGAACATTTGGAAGACCCGCGCGCCTTTTTGCGGGAGATTTACCGGATCTTAAAACCGGGCGGTACGGCCTTTGTAGAAACGCCTCATTTTACTTCTTACGTTGCTTATGCGGAGCCCCAGCATAAACTCTTTTATTCTTATTTTATGTTTAGGGAGTTGTTGAAGGGTTTGGACTTTAAAGTTTTAAAACACCAAATTACATTTCACAAAATCTTCCGTTTTACAGGTATCCGTTTTCTCGCCAACCGGAACCCCGAAAGATACGAAAAGTTTTTCGCCTACCTTTTTCCTGCAGAGAACCTTGTCCTTGAGGTCCAAAAGCCTTCTCTTTGAAATCTAAAATGATGAAGGCGACCTGCTCTTAAACAGGACTCGATATCTTCTGGATTTCTTGAAGTTTCTCTTTCACGGCCTGGGCGTGTCCCATGGCCTTTACGGAATCCCACGCATAGGCAATCTTCCCCTCTGGATCAATAAGAAAAGTTGTCCGGGCGACACCCATAAATTTTTTCCCCATGAATTGTTTTTCTTGCCAGACTCCGTAGGTTTGCAGGATTTTCTTATCAGGATCGCTTAAAAGATCAATCTTGAGTTTATGACCCGCCACAAACTTGGCGTGGCTTTGGCAGGAATCGGGGCTCACACCCAAAATGACGGCCTTAAGTCTTTCAAAATCCTTGGCCAATTTCGTAAAGTCATTGGCTTCAATCGTGCAGCCGGGCGTATTGTCCTTAGGGTAGAAATAAAGGACCACCCAAGTTCCCCGGAAATCGCTTAAACGCGTTTGTTTTTCATCTTGATCCTGCAATGTAAAATCGGGCGCTAAATTGCCCGCTTTAAGAACTTTCGCCGCTTGATTTGCCATAAATGCCTCCTTAGAAAGTTGATGTGAGTGACCATTCTTAACCACGCCGCGCTGTTTTGCAACGTCATTTTTCATCGCTGTTGATTGACAAATCGAGCCACTCCGTGCTACTTTACGGGTCATTAAAGTGAATCCTTTCATTCAAAAAGTCCACGCAGCCCTATCTTTAAACCCATGTTAGGAAAAGGAGGCTCTCCGATGGCCAAGAAAAAAGAGGATCTCGAGGAAAAAATTCTGGACGTCGATGCAAGTATGCAGGGCACGATCAGTTTTAAGGATCCTGTCAATCTTCGCATTAACGGGAGCTTTGAAGGAAAACTCGACACGCGCGGAAATCTCACCATTGGAGAAAACGCAAAGATCCGGGCTGAAATCCATGGTGACCGCATCGTGATTGCAGGAAAAGTCAAAGGCGATATCACAGCCACCCAAGGCCTCTCCATCGTTGCCCCCGCCACCGTCGAAGGCAACATCATCACACCTCGCTTGAGCGTAGGAGAAGGCGCCATTATTGAAGGCCAGATCGCAATGTTAGGTGTCAGAGAAGGTGACGGCCATGAAGTGAATTTAACCTTAAAAGATGTGGCTCAATACCTTGAAGTCGAGGCAAAAGTCGTAGAAGAATGGGCGCGCGACCGGAAGATTCCCGCTCAACAAGAAAACGGAGAATGGATTTTTAGAAAATCGTCTGTGGATCGCTGGATCCAACAAGAACGAGTTTAAAAAATCAGCAGTGGATAGTTTACTTTCCCGTGAAGAGGTTCGACAATACCTCGAAGTCGAAAACCCTGACCTTGATCAACTGATCGAAAAAGGAAAACTCCACGCCTACAAGATCGGGGGATCCTACCTTAGGTTTCGCAAAGATGAAGTTCTTACCATCAAACATGAATTTCAAACGAAGAAGGGCCGCGTCAGTTTGCCTTGGTTTATCCGGCTCCTGGATTTTTGGCGGTTCAATAATTTTTATATCCTCTCCCTCCTTTTTATCGTTGCGCTTTTTTTTCTAATCATCGTTCGCTTCTAGAGAAACCATGCAAATCCGGCAGGGCATTGATATCATAAGTGTCGAGCGCCTCGAAGAAGCCGTGGGCCGTCACGGAGACCGGTTTCTCAATCGTATTTTTACGGCGGGAGAGCGGGCCTACTGCGATTCCAAACGGTATAAATTTGAACACTATGCCGCCCGGTTCGCCGCTAAGGAAGCCATGATGAAGGCCATGGAAATACGCCGCAAGAACCGCTTCCGGTTTAAAGAAATCGAAGTGAAAAGGCGGCCTACCGGAAAGCCTGAAATTTTTCTCTCCCAGGAAAGCCGGGATCGTTTCGGCCTGCCTGAAAATGCCCAAATCGAACTCTCCATGACCCACGAACGTAAGTATGCAGTTTCCTTCGTGGTTCTTCTTCTCTTGTCTTAACTCCTTTGGAAAAACGTCTTATCATTAACGCAGATGATTGCAATCTCACCGCCGGTGTCACACGCGCAATTCTTTTGGCACATGACAGGGGAGTTGTCACAAGTACGACGCTTTTAATGAATCTGCCTTTACCCGATGAAACGGTGAGGCAGCTTAGAAAAAGACGGAACTTGGGGCTTGGCGTCCACCTGAATGTTACACTCGCCAAACCGCTTTCTTTACCTTCCAAAATAAAAACCTTACTTAAACCCGAAGGGGTTTTCAAGAGGCCTGAGGATTACAGAAAAAAACCACCGGCCCCAAAAGATCTCATTCAAGAATATGAAGCCCAGCTGCGGCTTTTTGAAAAAAGATTTGGGACTAAACCCGATCATATCGACACGCATCATCATCTTCATGATGCGCCTGTTTTTTTTAAGGCCTATATCTCCGTCGCAAAAAAATGGAAGTTGCCCCTGCGGCGCTCGAGCCAGTTTCAAAATCTAAGCGTCAAAGAGGCTGCGTCCTTTAAAACTACCGATTACCTTTTTGGAAACCTGGAGGCAAAATACCTCTGGGGACCGGTTTCCTTTTGGGGAGTCGTTGAAAATCATCCTGAAGGGACCGGTGAAATCGCCTGTCACCCGGGCTATGATGATGCCCAGCTTCGCCAAATCAGCTCCTTGCGCCAGATGCGTGAGGTAGAGCTCCGCTTATTCAGTGACCCCAGCATGAAAAAGAAGGTCTCGGAACTTGGCGTTGAGCTGATCAACTTCTCACAAATTTAAATCTGAAATCCCCCTTGACCAAGATCAAAAATCTGTTATATTCCTATTAGTCCTATCGAATTAGTAAGATATATGAAACTAACTAAAAGAGGGGAATACAGTCTTAAGGCGCTACTGGCACTTGCCCTTACTTACGGGCAAAAGACACTCAGCCTCCGTGAAATCTCGGTCCAAGAGAAGCTTCCTGTGAAATTTTTGGAACAACTCATGATGGTCCTTAAACGAAATCATCTTGTCGCAAGTGTGAAGGGAAAACACGGCGGTTACTCTTTGGCCCGTTCTCCTGAGGCCATTACCCTGGGTGAAGTCATTCGCGCGGTAGACGGTCCATTGGCCCCTTATGCAACCGCCGAAGAAATTCAAAAGCGCATTCGGAGAAATGATTCGCACCCCGGTCTTTATTCCACTCTCCTTGACGTCCGGAACGCCATTTCTGAAATTCTCGATCACAAAAGTTTAACGGACATCTGTACGAAGTCCCTCGAGCTTTCCGAGTCAAGGGCCGACCAACAGATGTACTACATTTAACAATCAAAAAATTTAAAGGATAGAATTAAATGTTGAATCAGTTACACTCAAAAATCTTAAGACTCATCCCAGCGGTTGCTTTTTTGTTGTTTCAAGCCCCCGCTTTTGCACAGACCAAAGAAATTCGCGTAGGTTATTTTCCCAATGTTACTCACGCCCCAGCTTTAATCGCAAGGGCTCGCGGACATTTTGAAAAAAAGTTTGGGAATGATGTCACCATCCAATGGAAAACTTTCAATGCAGGCCCGGAAGCCATGGAGGCGCTTTTTGCAGGGGCGCTTGATATTTTGTACGTAGGTCCTAATCCTGCAATCAATGGGTATGTCCGTTCAAAGGGGGAAGTTTTGCGTGTCTTGGCTGGAGTCGCTAGCGGGGGAGGCGCTTTTGTCATCCGTCCTGACTCCGGAATCACGAAGTTTGAAGATATCCGAGGCAAGCGGGTGGCGAGCCCTCAAAAAGGAAATACACAAGATGTCTCCTTGCATCACTTGATGCACGAAAAGGGTTTGGTGTCAAAATCTCGGGGAGGAGATGTCGAGGTCTTTAATATTTCTGGAGGGGATCAAATCACCGCCTTTTTACAGAAGCAGGTAGACGCCATTTGGACTGTTGAACCTTGGGTCTCCCGGCTTACCTCTGAAGGCCAGGGCAAAGTTCTTTTTGAGGAATCCGAACTGTGGCCCGGCGGAAAATATCCGACAACTGTTTTGGTGGGTCGTAAAAAGTTTCTCAATGAACATCCCGATTGGGTGCAAGAATGGGTGAAGGGTCACGTCGAAATTCTTCATTGGATCCAGAATAATATTTCAGAGGCGAAAGAGATCTTCAATGAAGAATTGAGAAAAGAAAGTGGAGAACCGTTGCCTTCTCTTTATCTGGAGAATGCTTTCGGTCGAATTAATTTTTCTCCCGATCCTTTGAAGACTCAAGTCCTGGAATCGGCTCGTCGTGCCGGGGAAATTGGTTATCTCAAGAAGAACGAATTGGATCTTACGGGGCTTTATGAGCTTTCTTTTTTGAATAACGCCACAGAAAAAAAGAAAGGTAATCCTTAAATCAGTGAATCTTTCCATCCGCGGAGTGGTTAAGGAATTTCACAATGACCGAGGCAAGCTCCTTGCCCTTCAAGAAACTTCTGTTGAAATAGCATCCGGAGAGTTTGTCTGCTTGGTCGGACCTTCGGGTTGCGGTAAGACAACGCTTCTCAATTTAGTGGCCGGATTGGAGCAACCGACCCAGGGCGAAATCTTCCGTAATGGAGAAAAAGTAAGCGGACCGGGAAGCGACCGGGTAGTCATTTTTCAAGAGTCCGCTCTTTTCCCCTGGCTCAATGTGATTCAGAATGTTGAATTTGGACTCGTGGGCCGGATGCCTATGAAGAAACAGCGTGAAATCGCACGAACGTTTCTTAATCTGGTCCATCTGGGACGTTTCGAAAAATCCTATGTGCATGAACTTTCGGGTGGAATGAAAAGCCGTGTCGCCATTGCGCGAGCGCTTGCTCTTAATCCTCAGGTGCTTTTGATGGATGAACCCTTTGCAGCTCTTGACGCACAAACCCGAGGAATTCTCCACGAGGAACTTCAGGATATTTGGTTAAAGACGCGGCAAACCATTCTTTTCGTTACTCACAACGTTCGCGAGGCTGTGCGCCTGGGCGATCGGGTTCTTATTTTTACCGCTCGCCCCGGCCGCATCAAAAAAGAATTTCGAATTGATAAATCCAGGCCGCGGGATCTGGAAGATCCCGCATGGCCTGCGTCTTACATTCAGCTCGTCCAAAATGAGCTACGCGAGGAAATTGAGAAGGTCCTTCAGCGCGATGTCGATCCAGAGTGGAAACTCAAGAAGGCCGAATTCTTAAGGCCGGCAGGCATTGATTTGGGAAGCGGAATCTAATGAAGAAACATTTCTCCTGGTTTCATAGACTCATTTTTTATCTGCTTCTTCTCGGAATCTGGGAAGTAGTTTTTCGGCTCAGGATCTGGCCGCCCTATCTTTTCCCCTCACCGCAGGAGGTTTTGCAATCGCTTATTGAGGGAATCCGTGATCACACATTTCTGATTGGAATAGGGGTGAGCCTGCGGCGAATTTTCTTAGGCTATTTTATTTCTCTTATAATTGGTGCTGGACTTGGCCTTGTCACTGCGCGCTTCAAGCTGCTTGAGGAAACGGTAGGTTCACTCATCGGTGTGTTGCAGGTTTTACCCAGCATTTGTTGGTTACCGCTTGCTATTTTGTGGTTCGGCTTAAGCGAATGGTCTATTCAGTTTGTGATTGTCATGGGCGCTTTTCTTTCTATCGCTATTGCAACGGATGCCGGCATTAAAAACGTTCCTCTTCTTTATATTCGCGCAGCCAGGACCATGGGACTTAAAAGATGGGAGCTTTACCGGCGCGTTATCCTTCCCGCTGCTCTTCCTTCCATTTTAACGGGAATGAAATTGGGATGGTCTTTTGCTTGGCGTTCTTTAATGGCAGGGGAACTTCTGTTTGTAAGCCTAGGGCTTGGCCAATTGCTTCAGACAGGTCGTGAGTTAAACGACATGTCCCGAGTCGCGTCAGTCATGCTTATGATCATGGGAGTCGGGCTTTTTTTTGATCAGCTTATTTTTGCACCTCTTGAACGACGAGTCCGCCGCCAATGGGGTTATGATCGGTAGAATCATCCTATTTCATACTGTGCTATAATTTTTGCGTGATCCCACCACCTCCTTGGAAAGAATGCGCTCGATTGAAAAAAGAGGCCGGGCGCATTCTTTCATTTTCCCCTGGAAAATCTTGCCATTTTCAATGGCAAGGCAAGGAGGAGGTGGTGGGATGAAGATCCTTATTACCAATGACGACGGAATAGATGCACCCGGCCTAGCCGCATTGGTCGATGCGCTCCAAAAAGATTACCGATGTCTCGTCGTCGCCCCTGCCACTGAAAAATCCGCGTGCAGCCATTCCATTTCCATTGGACAAGAGCTCGTCATTGAAGAGCGCAACAAAGGCTGGTTCGCTGTTTATGGAACTCCCGCTGACGCCATTAAACTTGCCCTTTCAGAAATTAAAGATTTTCGTTCCGATCTTCTTATCGCAGGAATCAACCCCGGTCCCAATACGGGTGTAAGCGTTTATTATTCCGGAACCATTTCCGCGGCCCGGGAAGGCTTAATCAACAGGATTCCCAGCATGGCGGTTTCTTTAGGCGGCAAAACCCCTGCCAGTTTTGCATTCGCCGCTTCCTTTGTCCTCGCCCTTGTCAAAGGCTATGAGAAAAACTCATTTCCCCAAGATGTCCTTTTAAATATCAACATACCTGACTTACCCGAATCTGAAATTCGCGGGATCAAAGTAGCCCGTCAAGCGTCCAGCCGCTTTGTCGAAGAATTCATCAAGGTTAATGCCTTCGATCACAAGCGAATTTATACATTGGCAGGTGAGATTGAAATCTTTGATGCGGATGGGACGACAGACGAAGAAGTTCTCAATGAGGGTTTTATCTCCATCACTCCTTTGAAATTGGATCTCACGGATTACCAGGCGATGTCGGTTCTTGAACAGTGGGTGAAAGAAAGGACGTTCTCGTGGCAAAAACAAAAACGTACTTAAATTATATTGCAGGCCGTTGGGTGGGCGCCAAAAGCGGGGCAACTTTCCCTAACATCAATCCCGCCCACCCCAATGAAGTGATCGGTCTATTTCCTGATGCGGGTCCTGAAGATGTCGAACGGGCAGTCGAAGCCGCAGCAGAATCCTTCAATGAATGGAGACTTGTCCCGCCCCCCCAACGAGGCGAGATTATTTTAAAGGCCGGGCTTCTCCTCCAAGAAAAAAAAGAAGAACTCGCCCGTCTGATGACGAAAGAAATGGGGAAGGTCCTTCGCGAGGCTCGCGGTGATATCCAAGAGGCGATCGACATGGCCTTTTATGTGGCAGGCGAAGGCAGGCGGCTCTGGGGCGAAACCACCACGAGTGAACTCCGCGATAAATTTGCCATGACCGTCCGGATGCCCGTGGGTGTTTGCGTACTCATCACGCCGTGGAATTTTCCCATGGCGATTCCATCTTGGAAAATTTTTCCTGCGCTTATCTGCGGCAACACGATTGTTTTTAAACCCGCGGAAGACACGCCGCTTTCAGCCTTGAAGTTTGTGGAGGTTCTTGAAAAAGCCGGCCTTCCCAAAGGTGTTCTCAATTTAATCCACGGCGGCGCCCGGACGGGGGAGGCCCTTGTTCATCATCCCAAGATCAGACTTGTCTCTTTTACCGGTTCTTGTGAAGTGGGAAGGCTTGTTGCGGAACATTGCGGAAAAAATTTGAAAAGATGTTCTTTAGAAATGGGCGGTAAGAACGCGCAGATTGTGATGGCGGATGCCGATCTAAAATTAGCTCTGGAAGGTGCTGTCTGGGGAGCTTTTGGAACAACGGGCCAACGTTGTACTGCTGCCAGCCGGATTTTTGTCCACGAAAAAATTTTCTCCCGTTTCAGAAAAGAATTCATCGCACGAGCGAAAAGGATAAAAATAGGCAACGGCCTAAAACCGGGAATGGAAATGGGGCCGGTCATTAATGAAACCCAACGCGAGCGCATTCATGGGTATGTGGAAATTGGAAAATCGGAAGGCGCGAAGCTTGAGATAGGAGGCCGCCCGGCCAAAGGCAAAGGCCTAGAAAAAGGATTTTTTTATGAGGCCACTCTTTTTACCGATGTTCATTCCAAAATGCGGATCGCCCAGGAAGAAATTTTTGGGCCGGTGACTTGCCTCATTCCTTTTAAACGGTTTGAAGATGCGATCAAAATGGTCAACGACATTCCCTACGGGCTTTCTTCTTCCATCTATTCCCGCGATGTTAATTTCGCCATGAAGGCCATTCGGGATATTGAAGCGGGCATTACTTATATTAATGGGCCCACCATCGGAGCCGAGGTCCACCTCCCTTTCGGCGGAGTGAAGAATACCGGCAACGGGCATCGCGAGGCCGGTCAGACCGCGATCGATATTTTCAGCGAATGGAAATCCGTCTTTATTGATTACAGCGGAAAACTTCAAAAAGCACAAATCGACGTTGATTAAATGAACAACTTTTATTTGCCAATTGCGTTTGCAGGGAAGCAGTCCCCGCAGGGGGCAGCGGAAAACTTCAAAAAGCACAAATCGACGTTGATTAAATGAACAACTTTTATTTGCCAATTGCGTTTGCAGGGAAGCAGTCCCCGCAGGGGGCAGCGGAAAACTTCAAAAAGCACAAATCGCTTCGCTTCCGCCAAACTTCTCGGACGGATCCGCCAATGCATTCGTGGCGGACACTACATTCGCTCGCAATGACACAATTCTAGTAATGAGCGTTCAAAGACGATGAATCTTACATGAAGCGCCCCCGTATTCGTACGCCCCATCTTCCAGGCCCTAAGGCCAGTGCCATCATTGAAAGGGACCGCGCCTTTCTTTCGCCCTCGCTGACACGTTCTTATCCTTTGGTCGCAAAAAAGGCGTCCGGATGTTGGGTGACGGATGCGGACGGGAATGAATTTTTGGATTTTACGGCCGGCATCGCAGTAACCGCCACAGGGCATTGTCATCCCCAAGTGGTTCGTGCCATCCAAGAGCAAGCAGCGCAGCTTATCCACATGTCCGGCACGGACTTTTATTACGACGTCCAGGTAAAGCTTGCCGAAAAACTTGCGCAACACGCCCCAGGAGAAAAAAAGAAAAAAGTTTTTTTCACCAATTCAGGGGCAGAGGCCATTGAGGCAGCGATCAAACTTGCGCGTTATTACACGGGCCGCGAAAAACTCATTTCCTTTTTCGGTGCGTTTCATGGCCGGACCTTGGGCGCCTTATCTCTTACCGCAAGCCGTGTAGTGCAGCGGGAAAAATTCGGTCCGCTTCTTCCTGGAGTTCATCAGGTGGGTTACGGCTATTGTTACCGTTGTCCCTACAATCTTTATTATCCAGAATGCAATATTCACTGCGTTTCTTATTTGGAAGATGTCCTTTTTAAGCGCACCGTTCCGCCGGAGGAAGTTGCTGCGATTGTGGTCGAACCGATTCAAGGAGAGGGCGGGATCGTAATGCCGCCGCCTGGTTACCACAACATGCTCCGGGAACTCACGAAGCGTCACGGGATTTTGCTGATCGTGGATGAAGTCCAAGCGGGAATGGGACGGACCGGAAAAATGTTTGCGATCGAGCATTGGGGAGTAGAGCCTGACATTATCACGGTTGCGAAAGGTATTGCATCAGGCATGCCTTTGGGGGCCATGATTGCGCGAAGCGATTTGATCAAATGGGGACCGGGCGCTCACGCCTCTACTTTTGGAGGAAATCCCGTAGCGTGTGCCGCGGCGCTCGCGACGATTGAACTTTTAGAGAAAAAACTGATCCGAAATGCGCAAGTGGTGGGTGACTATTTGAAGAATCATTTAATCAAACTTTCAAAACAATACGCTCTGATCGGCGATGTTCGCGGCGAGGGCTTGATGTTGGGAGTGGAATTTGTCAAAGATCACGTTACCAAAACGCCTGCGACAAAAGAACGAAACAAGATTGTAGAAAAAGCATTCCGTCGGGGACTTCTTCTTCTGGGCGCCGGCGAATCCGCAATCCGTTTTACCCCGCCTCTTATTGTGACCCGAGACGAAGTAGACGTAGCCCTTCAGATTTTTGAGAGATGTTTAAAGATTGTCTCTGGTAGTACGTCATCCTGAGGCCCGAAGGCCGAAGGATCTTAGATCCTCGCGGCTTCGCGGCTTTGCCGCACTCGAAGACGTGTGCCGCACTCGCAGACGTGTCGCTTCGCTCAGGATGACAAAGTTACTTTACAGTCGTCCCGCTCAGTGTCTCAAAAATAATCGTCACCAGGGACTGGCACTTGGGGCATTTGATTTGCTTGAAGGCCTGAATATTTTCATGCCGGGGGCGGTACATAATGCTTAAGACTTTGGTCAAAAACTGACTCTCATCTCCTGACCAATGACAACCCGAACAGGTATATAAAGGCTTCACACTTCCTCATCTGGTTTGCGGAAATTTGGGATTAATGGCTCAAAACATGAATCGGCTTAGGGGGACGAAACTTGAGTAAATGAAACTAAACCTTCGGAGTAACCTCGATCTTTGTAGATGGATCCATCCGTTTCGATCAAACCTCGAAGGCAACAGACAGCAAACGGTCTCGCAGTTTGAATCCATCGGGGAATGATGACTTGTTGATGATATTTTGAGCCCAAACCGGTCTTCCAACCCAACCAGTTTTCCCATTGATTTGAGTAACAACTTACGTCGATACAATTTTTAGGACGTTGAACGAGACTCACTCGATTATGAGGAAGGAGGATTTGGATAGCCCGACGGATTCTTCGGATTAGATTTTTATAACGGATGTCGCACGTGATTCTTAATCGGGTGGCCCGTCCGTTCGGATTGGAAAGATTCCCGTCGCCAAGAGCCAATCCAATAACATAAGCTAAAACCTTTTGGTCGACGTCCAGATTAATATTTTTATTGCCGCTGGTCGGAGTCGAACCGACACGGGTTTTGGGCCCACAGGTTTTTGAGAC
>CAYJTB010000044.1:13524-17070 GCA_964372875.1 uncultured bacterium | reverse complement strand
TATGCCCTCAACCAAGCTCTTTATGAAAGTTTTCATACGAAAATTTTTTGCAAGTTTTATCGCGTTAGAATTTATTTTGGCTCAATCGCTTTTTGCCGGAAATAATCCCCAGCCGCTTGATTCAAATCAAAAACCCATTGCTATAGTTGCCATAGAAAGTTCAAGCAAACTGCCGAATACCGCAACGCAGGCAAACTCTTCTCAAAACGGAGAACAGCCTCTTAGCAAAATTCAAGCCCCGCAAGAACAGCCTCTCGCCTTACGGGGACGAGAACAAGCCTTTAATCTCGTCGCCCAGCAATTTCTCAAGAATGGCTACGATGTGAACGGAGATAAAAAAATTACGCTTGAAGATGTGAACATCCTTAACGATGCGATGAAGCTGGCGCAAAAAGAAGCGGCAAATGTCGGGGCGTACCATTTGCCCGAGGCCGCACAGGCAGTTTTTCTCTATCCTTATCAATCCACTTACAGCTTAGGCCTTCAGTGGGCGGGGGTATGGACGAACCCCGTCGCCGACCTGGAAAAATATTTAAAAGAAACCGATCAGCAAAAAAAATTATACATTCTGCAAAATATGTGGATTCCCCTTCGGGACGAACAATTAAATGCCTTGTGGCCGAAAAAACCCATGATCGATTTTCTTGTGAAAGAAACCCTCGACAAGAGTTCCGACCCGGCACTGGAGGCCGGCGTACCTCTGGCGACTCTTGTTTCCGTTCTTAAGCGGGAAAACCAAATCAGTACTTACAGCTCCAATATCCTTAATTCGATTGAGAAAAGACTTCCCAAACCCAGGAGAGCAACCGAGGAACAGCTTGCGCGAATGAAGCAGGTTGCAGACTTTCTTTGGAACCAATACCATTACGCCCTGTATTACTCTCCAAAGTGTTTTCAATTCGCCGGTGATGCTGCCCAGGACGCTCTCCTTAAAGGCCATCTCGCCTACCTTGATCAAATTGTCAATACGATCAAAGGCAAGGCCTCCCCTTTCATTCAAAATACCTTAGTCAGCATACAGATGAATACCGATAGCGGGGCTGGTGCGGGGGATGGCATGGTTGGTTCTAACCAATGGATGATGATCCGGTCATTTATTCACGAAACCATGCATGTCGCCGCTGAATATTTAGGGTGGAAGGAGCAGGGCGCTCCGCCGGAATATGCCGCGCTGTTTCAGGAAATGAAAGCTGAAGATTTCCCGACCGGTTACCACCCGTTTTCCAATGAGGGTTTTGCGGAGTTAATGACTGAAAACACAATGGATACCGAGAAGTTTTTAGAATGGGCAATGCAAAAGTTTTTTTCCGGCGCTCGCCTTCTCCCCCTCGAATCTTTCTTGATTCTTTATAATTCGGTTTACCCCAAAGATCCGACTAAATTGACCACTTATAAGGTCAACTCCAACACAGGGGAGGTCAGTCTCGGAAGTCTCCCGATGAAACAGGATGAAAAAGGAAGGGTGATTCAAATCCTTTGGAAGGGGACGCCCTACATTTTTATCTACGACTCCACGAACGGCCGTTTGGCGCATGTCATCAAAATTTCTTCGGACGGCTGGGTTCAGTATCCTGACGGCACAAAGCAAAAATACAAGAATGAAAGACTCGTCTTGCAGAAGGGAACAGAACCCGTGGGGACGAATCCATATTCTTATACGATGAGTTTTGCTTACAATGCACAAGGTTTGACTCAAATCACTAAGACCCGGACGCGTCTCAATGGTTGCGTTGCCCCGGTGAATAATCCTAATGCCTGCGTTTATGATAAAAGTTTCACTTTTAATTTCTCAGCCATGACAGCGAAAATCTCGGACTCTAAAAACAAAAAACGAACCGTCAACTTCAAGCAGCAGGCTTTTACTTCCGCACCACCCTCCGGATCTTCAGTTCTCGCAACTTGGTACACACAATATCCATCAAAGGGTTTCTCCCTTGCAACGCAATAAAATTTTGATGCATCATCCGCAAACCGCAAATCCCTTCTTTTATTTGTTATAATCCTCTTTGCCCAAAGGAAAAAAATCATGAACCCCGATATCGGTATTTCTGACAAAAATCGTAACGGCTCGGTCGAAGTCCTCAATCAATTGCTCTCGGACGAATAAACCTTACTTTTTAATGCTTAAGCCCAAACTTTTTACTACCCTCAAAGACTATTCTTGGTCCCAATTCCGCGCCGATTTAACGAGCGGAATTGTAGTCGGCATTGTCGCGCTCCCTCTGGCGATTGCTTTTGCGATTGCCTCCGGCGTCTCACCCGAGAAAGGGCTTTTTACCGCGATCATTGCGGGTTTCATCATTTCGGCATTAGGTGGAAGCCGTGTGCAGATCGGCGGGCCCACCGGCGCTTTTGTCGTGATTGTCTACGGGATTGTCCAAAAATACGGTGTGGATGGACTTCTGGTTGCAACCGCAATGGCGGGCGTCCTTCTTGTTATCATGGGACTTTTCCGTTTTGGATCTGCGGTCAAATTTATTCCCTATCCTGTGATTGTGGGTTTCACGAGCGGTATCGCACTCATTATCTTTTCTTCGCAAATCAAAGATTTTTTGGGACTGCAAATGCTAGCCGTACCCGCAGATTTTATCCAGAAATGAGCCGTCTATTTTCATCACCTGGGTTCAGTTAATTTTTATGCGCTGGGGGTCAGTCTAGGATCTTTACTTTTGATTATAGGATGGAAAAAAATTTCCCAAAAAATTCCGGGTCCGCTGGTTGCGCTTCTTGTTTCTACAGCCATCGTTCAATTTTTTCATCTTCCCGTTGAAACCATCGGAAGCCGTTTCGGACAAATTCCACACATGCTTCCAATGCCCACGTTTCCTCATACGAGTTTTGACACGATAAGACTTCTTATCCCAAGCGCTCTCACCATTGCGCTTTTGGCGGGAATTGAATCACTGCTTTCCGCTGTCGTCAGCGATGGAATGATCGGAGGACGACACCGGCCCAATATGGAACTCGTGGCGCAAGGGGTCGCCAATATTCTTTCTCCGCTTTTCGGGGGCATGCCGGCAACAGGCGCTATTGCCCGGACCACCACCAATGTTAATAATGGGGGACGCACTCCCGTTGCGGGGATAGTTCACGCCGCCATCCTTCTTCTTATTATGCTTTTTCTCGGGAAATGGGCGGGTTTGATTCCACTCGCGTGTTTGGCCGCCATTCTTGCGGTGGTCGCTTATCACATGAGCGAATGGCATTCGTTTCTTGCCATGTTGAAAAGCCCCAAAAGCGATGTCACGGTCCTCGTGACCACTTTTCTTTTGACGGTGATCGTGGATCTGACGGTAGCCATTCAAGTGGGAATCCTTTTGGCGGTTTTTCTTTTCATGCGACGGATGGCCATGGTGACCAACGTGGGCGTAATCACACGAGAATTGGTCGATGAGGAAGAAACCGATGATCCCAACGCCATCAACAAGCGCGAAGTCCCCGCAGGGGTTGAGGTTTATGAAATCAACGGCCCGTTTTTTTTCGGGGCCTCTTACAAATTTTTAGAGGCCATGCAAGCCGTGGGTAAATCTCCGCGCGTCCGGATTA
>CAYJTB010000044.1:0-13424 GCA_964372875.1 uncultured bacterium | reverse complement strand
CAGGCGGTATTGCCGGCACTCTTTCACGTTATTTTTTGGCCGGAGTTATTTATCAAATCTTCGGAACAGATTTTCCTTACGGAACCCTCACCGTCAATCTGATCGGCTGTCTCCTCATCGGTTTCCTCGCCGCGCTTTCTGAAGAAAAGTTTCTTTTAAGCCCCAATGCGAGGCTCCTTCTTATGGTGGGTTTCTGCGGTGCCTTCACCACTTTTTCTACTTTCATGCTGGAGACCGTAAATTTGATGAAAGACGGAGAAAATTTAAGGGCTTTCATGAATGTTGCGGCAAGTCTTATTTTCGGATTTATAGCTTTCAGAATCGGCGTTTTTTTCGCGGAGATTTTTTAACCAACGGAGGATTTTTTATGAAGATACCTGCAGATGGAAAATTATTAAGAATTTTCACGGGGGAACAAGACAAATGGAATGGCCGGCCGCTTCATGAGGCTATCGTTCACCTGGCGAAAAAAGAAGGGATGGCAGGAGCTACCGCCATCAAAGGTTTCATGGGTTTCGGCTGCAAAAGCCACATGCATACCGCCAAGCTTCTCCGGCTTTCGGAGGATCTTCCCATCATTATCGAAATCGTGGATAGTGAAGAAAACATTAACCGGTTTCTGCCTCACCTTGATCAAATGGTTAAGGAGGGTTTAATTACGTTGGAAAAAGCCTATGTGATCATGTATCGTGCATGCCCTTAAACCTTTTATCGCTCTCTTCGTCTAAGTAAGCAAAAGGAGAATTTTAACCATGAAACAGCCCATTAAAAATTTAACCTTAGGATTGATCGCCTTTCTGGCTCTCGGCTCTGTAAATGTCTGGGCCGAAAATGAGGTGAAGGAAGATAAAAAAGAAATCAAGGACGATACCCGCGAGATCCATCGTGATTGGCGGGATTTAAAAGATGACCGCAAAGATTTTCGTGAAGATCGACGAGATCTGAGGAAAGACTATAAAGATGTCCATCAAGAGAAAAAAGAAGTTTGGGAAGGCAAGAAAGAGCTCAAAGAGGATTATAAAAATTTACGGGAAGCCCGCAAAGCAGGAGAGGATGTAAGCGCCCTTCGAGAAGAAATCAAAAATGACCGCAAGGATTTGCATCAGGACAAGCGCGACGTGCATAAAGAATGGAAAGATGTCCGGGGCGACCGTAAGGGTCTGAGAGAAGATCATCGCGATCTTCATCATGACCGCAAAGATTTGCGGGGCGATCGACGGGACAAAAGGCGCGATGTCCGGGAACTCCACCGCGATCAAAGAGAACGAAGACGGGAACACGGCTTCGGGGGCCATCACGGCCGTAAGCGCTAATCCTTTCGGCGTGCGTCATTCTGAGCTGTTGAAGGCAGCGAAGAATCTCTTAGATCCTCGCGGCTTCGCGGCTCTGTCGCACTCGAAGACGTGTCGCTTCGCTCAGGATGACACGGTAGAAGAAGTCACGGAGGTGTTCTTCAAGTGTTGGATTTAGGCAAAAGGGACCGTCATCCGGAAGTGATGGATGATCCTAACCTCAACCTTGAAGAACATCACCATGCTTTAAAAGGGCTTGAGCGGATCAATTTCTGGAGCAGGACAGGCAGTGTTTTCTGGCAGTCTCTCCCCAAAACTTCTCTAAGAATCCTTGATATTGCCTGTGGAGCCGGCAACCTCTCCATTGAGTTAGCCCAGCGTGCGAAGAAAGCCGGCCTTTTTTTTCAAGTCGACGGCGCTGATCGCAGTCCGGCAGCGATTGAATGGGCCCAGCGCCGGGCCGTCCAGAAACAAACAGACGTCAAATTTTTCGAACTCGATATTTTGCATGAAGAAATTCCCTCAGACTATGATGTCATCCTCACCTCTCTTTTTTTACATCATTTGGAAAAAGGTGAAGCCGTTTCCCTGCTCATGCGAATGGCCGCGTCCGCAAACCTGATGATTCTGGTCGATGACTTGGAGCGAAGCCCGCTCGGATTTTTCTTGGCTTGGGCCGGAACAAGGATTCTTACCCGCTCAAAAGTGGTGCATATCGACAGCCTTCTTTCTGTTCGAGCAGCTTTTAATCTGGAAGAAGCCTCTCTTTTAGCCCAGGAGGCGGGTTTGAAATCCTTCCAGTTGACCCGCCACTGGCCCGCGCGATTTCTTTTGAGTTGGAGACGCTAAAAATTTGGGATGTAGCGATTGTGGGGGCCGGCCCCGCCGGGGCCTTTGCATCTTATAAGCTAGCAAGTGCGGGGCTTTCCGTTCTTCTGGTTGAGCGGTCAAATTTTCCCCGAAAAAAAGTTTGCGGTTCTTGTCTCAATCACGCTGCCATGACGCTCCTTCAAGAGGAGGGGCTAGGTGAAATTCTTTCAGAGAATAAGGCAGTGCCGCTTAACCAATTTTGGCTGGCCGCGGGCCCGTCCCACGCGGTTCTCGATATGCCGGAAGGTGCGGCATTATCACGTGAAGTCTTCGACGCCGGGCTCGTCAAAAAGGCGGTGAGGAAGGGGGTAAACTTTTTCCCAGAAACCAGAATTGTTTTGGAAGAGAAGGCTGCAGAAAAAGATCCTGTCCATTCTCTTAGGATTTTCAAAGATCAGAAAGAAATTGGAATTAAAGCTAAAATCATTTTATCTGCCGACGGCCTCAACGGACAATTTCTTGAAAAAGAAAATAGTTTTGAAAGGGTGACGGATCCCGCTTCGCGCATTGGAGTGGGAAAAATTTTTGACGGATCCCCTGATTTTTATCAACCTGGAGTCATTTACATGGCCACCGGTGCGGAAGGTTATGTGGGATTGGTGCGCCTGGAAGATGGCCGGCTCAACGCTGCCGCTGCGTTTGACCCCCAGTTTTTAAAAATAAGCGGGGGAGTAAGCGAAGCCGTTCGAATCACTCTTCAAAAAAATAGATTTCCTGTCATGAAAGGGATCGAAGAGCCCTGGCAAGGCACGTTTCCTTTGAGTCGAAAGAGAAAACGCGTGGCGGGTTACAAAATTTTTGTGATCGGGGATTCGGCGGGTTATATTGAGCCTTTTACCGGAGAAGGTATAGCGCTAGCCTTGGCATCGGCCCGAGAGGTTACGGAATTCGTGTTAAAGGGAATTCGTAACTGGAATTCTCATCTTGAGATTGGGTGGCAAGAGCTTTACCATACACAAATGATCCAACGGCAAAATCGGTGCCGCCTTGTTACGCGATTTCTCCGGAACACCACGCTTACGCGTGCCGTCGTGCGTTTTCTTTCCTGGTTTCCCCAAACAGCCCGCCCCCTCGTTGAAGCAATAGCTTCATGACAGGCCTTGCCCTTTTAGGAATCGGAACCGCAGTCCCGTCTCACTCCATGAGTCAGGAAGCGGCCGCGGAACTGGCAAAAAAATTCTGCTGTAAGACAGAAGAAGAGGCGCGCCGGTTAGACACGCTTTATCTCCGGACCCAAATCCGCCGCCGCGGCAGTGTTTTATTAAATGAAAATTCCCAACTTGAACTCACCGATCCTTTTCTTTTGCATGCGCTGGAAAG
Organism: uncultured bacterium; assembly: GCA_964372875.1. GTDB lineage: Bacteria > Omnitrophota > Omnitrophia > Omnitrophales > JACQLI01 > CAYJTB01. Next base: position 9,942 of record CAYJTB010000044.1, on the reverse strand, counting down.
CGGTCCCAGCACACGTCAACGGATGGAGCGCTATATTGAAGAAGCCGTACCTTTGGCCTTGAGAGCCGCACGACAAGCCCTGGATGAATCCTCCACGTCATCTTCAGAAATTACCCATTTGATTACCGTCTCGTGCACCGGATTTGCAGCACCCGGGGTTGATATCGCTCTTATCAAAGAGTTGAACCTATCTTCTAACGTCAGCCGGACCCACATTGGATTTATGGGTTGTCACGGGGCTTTGAATGGGCTTCGTGTGGCCTCCGCGTTGGCCGAGTCCGCACCAGATTCCCGGGTCCTTCTTTCAGCCGTCGAACTTTGCAGCCTTCATTTTTATTATGGCTGGGATCCTGAAAAAATCGTGGCCAATGGGCTTTTTGCGGATGGCTCCGCCGCGCTTGTGGCGGCAGCGGGTCATCAAATTGAAGACAAACATTGGAAGCTTAGGGCAAGCGGCGCGCACATTTTCCCCAATTCACAAAATGCGATGAAATGGGGGATCGGCGATTTTGGTTTCGAAATGGAGCTCTCCCCCGAGCTTCCACAGCTTATTTCATCTCATTTGAGAAGCTGGCTGGAAGATTGGCTCGCGGGCCAAAATTTGGAAATTAAACAGATCCGGTCTTGGGCCGTGCATCCGGGCGGTCCGCGTATTCTTCAAGCCGTGCGGGATTCTTTGGGTCTTTCTGAAAAGGCGTTGGCGGTTTCAAAAGAAGTCCTGATGGAATATGGAAACATGTCTTCACCCACGCTTCTTTTTATTTTGGACCGGCTGCAGAAAAAAAATGCTCCGCTGCCGTGCGTTGCGTTAGGGTTTGGTCCGGGTCTTGCCATCGAGGCCGCTTTATTCCTTTAACATTCCTTGATAAGATGATCACCTCATGGCACCCATTCAGCCCATTACCTTATTAATTCCTGAAATCAAAGAGCTGCTTGCAGAAAAAGATTACACTCTTTTAAAACAAGTCTTAAAAGATTGCAATGTCGTGGGCCTTGCGGATTCCTGGAAAAAATTTGCTGAGGAAGAACAACTCCAGATCTTCCGCCTCCTCTCGGGGGCCGCGGCCCTTAGACTTTTCAAGGCCCTGGACATTGAAGATCAGCATCATCTCCTTTCTAAATTAAGCGAAGAAAATATGGCTCCGCTTCTGATCAACCTGACTTCTCCTAATTTGGTTGAAATATTTCATAAAATGCCGCCCCGGACTGTGAATCGTATGAGGGCCTTTATGAAAAGGGGCGAGACCCTGGCGCGTGTCGACCTTTTAATGAAATATCCAGAAAAAACTGCCGGCAGTTTAATGCATCCGGAATTTATCAAGCTCTCCCCAAAACTCACCGCCCGCCAGGCCCTGAGCCGTCTGCAAGCGGTCGTCAGGCCGCAGCACAAAGAACACCTCTCAGCCCTTTACGTCACCGACGACCAAAGTAAACTTCTTGGCGCGGTGGACTTGTACGATCTGCTAGCGGCATCAGAAGACGAAAAACTTTCTGAGATCATGACCTCCGTGGAAGGAATTAAAGTAAAGCCTGAGACGGATCAAGAGGAAGTCGCGTCTCTCGTTTCAAAGTTTGGTTTGAGTTCGGTACCCGTGGCAGATGATGACGGACGCCTCACCGGTATTATCCCGGCCAAAGATATGATTTCTGTCGTCCAGCAAGAATCCACCGAAGATATTGCAAAGATGGCAGGAACCCACGCGCTTGATTTAAAAGAAAGCTCTGTCTTAAAAACAGTGGGATACCGGACGCCGTGGCTTGTGGTGACCCTTTTCGGAGGGCTTATAGTTTCTTTTATTATCAAACATTTTGAACCCGTGCTTGCTAAAGTGATTGCGCTTGCCTCTTTTTCACCTTTGATTTCAGCCATGGGAGGAAATGTCGGATCCCAATCAGCTACCATTGTGGTGAGAAGCCTTGCCTTAGGGGAAATCAAAGACAAGAAAGATAAAATCAGAACCATTTTTCATGAGGCAAAAGTGGGCCTCTTAATGGGTCTGATGTACGCTGCGTTTTTGGGTTTCATGGCCTATCTTTTTTACGGAGCTCAATACCACTGGCAATTTTCCTTTGCCGTCGCTTTCGCCATGTTGACCTCCATTACAATCGCTTCGACGATGGGCGCCGTTGAACCCATTTTTTTTGACAGAATCGGCGTGGATCCCGCCACGGCCACCGGCCCTCTTATCACGACGATCACTGATATTTTAACCAATCTCATTTATTACTCCCTGGCTAGCTTCTTATGGTTTCACTGGAGGCTGTAAAGCCCCATCCTGCCAAGAAACTCTCCAATTTTGTCATCTGACCCTATTGTTTTTCTAGACGCCGGTACGGTTGATTGGAAAGACACTCCTTTAACTGAAATCGCCCGTCTAGGAAAATTTAAAGCCTACACCAAAACCTCTGCTTCCCAAATTGAACCCCGCTCCCGCCGGGCGGATATCCTTGTGATCAACAAATGCCGGATGACGGATGAAGTCCTTTCCCGGCTCCCGCGCTTAAGACTCATTTGTCTTGCAGCTACGGGGACTAACAATGTCGATTTGAATGCAGCTAAGAAGAGAGGAATCGCGGTTACCAATGTCTCGGGATATTCCACAGAGAGTGTCGTGCAGTTTACTTTTGGTTTTCTTCTGGCCTTGGCCGGAAATCTGATTCCTTATCATGAAGCTGCGCATGACGGCCGGTGGTCCCGCTCAAACTTTTTCACGTTTCCCCGTTTTCCTTTTGAAGAAGTTGCGGGAAAAACTCTCGGAATTGTGGGATATGGAAAAATCGGCAGGCGGGCCGCGCAAGTCGCGAAAGTTTTAGGAATGAAAGTACTGATTGCAAAACTCCCCGGAAGAAATTATTCGAAGGCAAAAAGCCCGAAGCGGGTTTCTTTGGATTTTTTAATTAGAAATTCAGATTACGTAAGTCTTCACGCGCCTTTGACTCCTCTTACTCAAAATCTTATCAATGCAAAAATTTTGAAAAAGATGAAGCGGGGAGCCTGTTTAATCAATATGGCACGGGGAGGGCTTGTCGATGAAAAAGCCCTTTACCATGCTTTAAAATCCGGGCATTTAAAAGGCGCGGCGTCAGATGTCCTGACCCAAGAGCCGCCGTCCAACAAGCATATTCTCTTAAAAGCCCCTCATTTTCTCCTTACGCCCCATGTCGCGTGGGCAAGTAAGGAGGCAAGAAGGCGTGTGGTTCATGAAATTGTTTTGAATATCAAAGCGTTTCAGGCGGGAAAGAAACGAAACCGGGTTATCTAGCCGAAATTACGGTCCGGGATTCAGGCGTGGGGTTTTTAGAAAAATCCAGACGCAGAATGAGTCCGTCTTGGACCCAATGGGAAAACCACTGGGTAATCGGAAGATCAACTTCCGCGGTTTCGGCAAGCTCTTCACAAGCCTCTCCCAGGCTTTGGCCGGCAAGAAGCCCCTCTAAAAGCCGGTACTGATGAACATCCAAAAGCTCGCAGCGTACCTGGTCGCCATTGCGGCCGATCAAGATGCGCTGGGAGCGGGCGAGTTCTTCGGTGCGAATTTCAGGCAGTTGATAACGGGCCAGCCAAAGATTCAGCACAGACCAATGGAGCGCAGCAAGTTTGGCCGAAGGCTGAAAAATAATCCTGCAATTTTCCCAGTCTTCTAAAGAGATCCCTTTAATTTTTTCGGGGTCCAGCGGAGTTTCGTCAAAGGCATGGAAGGCTTGCCAGATGCACCATTCAAGCCGCGCGAGATCGGAGAGAAAGGGGAACGGTGTCGTGTGACGCGTCACATCTTTTAGGAATTCCGGAAAATGCCTTCCGGCATCATTTAAGTTGTAACTTTTAGAAGGATAGCGCCGGGCATAAGCATCCGCTAATTCGGAAAATCGTTCTTGGCCTGCCACGTGATAAACCGCCTCGTAAGTTTCTTTGAGGCTTTCAGCGATTCGGACCAAATACCCATTAGCGTAAACACTCAATCGTTCTTTTCCCTCCGCGCCTCCTTGGGGATTTAAAATTTTTTCTACAGGGACAGAGAGAGAATTTTTTTTCTCAAAGGGCTGGACTTGGGTTTTAAACCACCGCTGAACTTCGGTCAGCGAAATATTTGTCATTGTAAACTCTTCAGCCTGCCCGTCATTCTGAGCCTGTCTGTCGGTAGACAGACGGCGAAGAATCTGAGATCCTTCGGGCCCTTGGCCCTCAGGATGACGTAAAGGAATTTCTGCATAAATCTTTCTTGCGGTTTCGGCCTCTTGGGCTAAACGTTCAAACGGCGGGATATGGTCGTCCCACTCGATAAGAGCAGGGATTCTGCCCCAAAGTTTCAGGGCCCGGCGATAAAGTTCCCACACCGGATCAATCACTTCGGCGCTGTGGGTGTCAAAAAGAAAAGCCCCCATGTCGGTATGGCCGGCTAGATGAAATTGTCCGATGAGTTCGCCGGGAATCGAGTTCAGATATTCATAAGGATCAAATTGGTGATTTACCGCGTTGACGTAAAGATTATTAAGATCAAGTAAAATTCCGCAGCCCGAGCGGCGGGCAGTTTGCGTTAAGAATTCCCATTCGGTGATTGTGGAGTGCCGATAAGTAAGATAAGACGAAACATTTTCTAAAAGAATTTTCCGGCCAATCCTGTCCTGGACTTTTTGGACCCGTTCTACAATATGCCGGAGCGCTTCTTCGGTAAAAGGAAGCGGGAGAAGATCATGAAGCGCTTCTCCCTCGGCACCGGACCAGCATAAATGATCCGAGACAATGAAAGGCTCGATCCGATCAATTAAATTTTTTAACCGGGCGAGATAATCTTGATTAAGGGGATCGATCGATCCGATCGATAACGCTGTTCCATGAAGCGCAACAGGGTAGTGCTGACGAACTTTTTCCAAGATGTGAATCGGGCGGCCGCCGGTGTCCATATAATTTTCAGAGACGGCCTCAAACCAATCCATCGGGGGCCATATCTCTGTAATGACAGGATAATGCTGGCTGCGCAGCCCAACCCCGCAACCAACATCAAACCGTGAATGATTTGTCATCCGCTACCCTATTGCACCTTCATGAATTTAACCCAACCAGAAATTATTGGGTAACAGGAGCTGCAGTAAGAACTGCTGGAGCATCGACTATAGGCTCAGAAGGAACAACCGTTCCACCTGCAGTGATGCAATCCGCTTCGGTCGCTTGATGGACCCAGCCCGCGCCTTTGCAACCATTCTTTCCGGCGCAGTCATGGCCTTTGCCGCCGCATTCGCCTTGACCTTTGCAGGCATTGACGCCGGCGCATTGCACGTCCGCATAAACGACCGCTGCATTTCCCATAGCCCCCGCAATAGCGAGTAAGCCCGCTGCTGAAGCAGCCAAAAACGTCATTTTCTTACTTCTCTTACGATCACTCATCGAAATCCTCCTCTATTGTTTTGTGATTACGCTTCCTGGATCGCTTCGATCTCAAGGGTAATCAACACCTCTTCGCCCACCAGGAATTGGCCGGATTCAAGGGCCTTGTTCCACGCGAGGCCAAAATCCTTGCGGTTTATTTTTGTGGCGGCAGTAAAACCCGCCTTCACATTTCCCCAAGGGTCTTTAGCGACGCCGTGGATTTGAAGATCCATGACGACCGTTTTTTCAACGCCGTGCAGGTTTAAGAGGCCTTTTAATTTAGCGCCGGCGGGCGTTACGTCGGTCACTTCAGTCGTAGTAAAAGTAAGGGTAGGAAATTTTTCTACATCAAAAAAATCCGCGCTGCGCAAATGCTTGTCACGCGGCGCAACGTTGGTATCAATGCTCGCGGCTTGAATGGCGGCATTTGCCTTCCAGGTCTCCGGTTTTTCCGGATCGTAGTCAACCGTACCTTCAAACTGATTGAACCTTCCATTGACGTTGGACAAGAGATGGCGAATCTTAAAACCCACGGTCGAGTGATCAACATCAATTTTGTAAGTGGCGGCGAAAACGGGGGCTGCTAAAAAGAAAACGGCTGCAAGGGTGAGTGCTGAAAAGCGGTTAAATTTCATTTCTTCTCCTCTTTATATTAATGTCATTCTGACCCGCCATGTTTTTTGGCGGGGAAAAATCTACATCAGCTGAAATTTAGGAAGATTCATCTTATCGAAGGCCCGGCGGGGTTTCAATGAGTTTATTTAAGAAGAGTTTGAGGCTCCGTCATCCTGAGCGAAGCGACACGTCTTCGAGTGCGGCAAAGCCGCGAAGCCGCGAGGATCTTGCCCGCCAAAGGGGCGCGGCGGGTCCGCCTCTGGCGGAAGATCCTTCAGTCGCCCCAGAGGCTCCTTCAGGATGAGTTGTCGGGAAAGAAAACCCCGCCGGCTCAGCTTATTCTGCGGTAGGAGAAGTTGTGTTTGACCTTTTGTTCGAAGAAAGTGCCCTTGGAGCCGGCACTGAGGAAGCTTTTATAGGTTTCTTCGGGAACCCCGGCGTAATGGTAAACCCCGCCGATTCGAAAGGTGATCTCAAGAATTTGATTTAGAGAATCATAGCCAATAAGAGCGATATCACGGGAGCGCACAGCCTGTCTTTCCATCGTTTCCATAGCTACCTCCATTTATCTTTCCGCCCTTATTATCGGCCTAAGCGTCCGGGGCCTTCACCGTCAGGGTTTCACTTCTTGCCAAGGAACCTCTTTATTCTTTATGATAGCGGCACTGACAAGAGGGGATTTTCATGAAAAAAATAGCACTTTGGCTTAGTTTCATAGGACTTTTTGGCTGGGCGGGGATTTTGGCAGCAGGTGAAGGAGATTTGGTTGCCGCGGACTTTGACTCCGCGCAAAAAATAAATAACTTAGGCCAGCTAATCGAGGCGTGGCAGAGAGAAGACGGGAGTGATAAAACCCAAAATACGGAGATGTCTTTTGTGGAAGACGATGCCTTGGGAAAGCAGGGCGGCCATGCCGTTCGTTTGGATTATGACGTGGAATCCGAAAACCCGGCGTACAATGGAATCAGGACCGGACTTCCATTGATTAAATCCTCCGATTACAAAACGCTCAACCTTTATTTGAAGGGGGACGCGGCCAAAGGTTTTACTAAGAGACTAAAAATCGAACTGATCGGAGAAGGCAAACCACCCTCCCCTTATATGATTGAAGGGATTACTGATCAGTGGCAGAAATTCTCTATTCCTTTGAGTGAATTTTGGGTGGCGCAAAGCGATACACCGCTTGAAAAATTCGTGGCGGTGTTTGCGGATGTGAGTAGCGATCCCAAAGTCGGCACCCTTTATTTGGATCAGGTGTATTTTTCTAAAGAATAATCATTCATGAAATTAATTTCTTGGAACGTCAACGGTATCCGCTCCGTTTTACGGAAGGATTTTGTAAAATTTGTCCTGAAAGAAGGCCCCGATATTCTTTGTCTTCAGGAAACTAAAACCGGTGCGGACGAAATTAAAATTGAACTGCCAAAATATCTGCTTTATTGGAATTCACCCAAGCGCAAAGGCTATTCGGGGACCGCGGTTTTTACAAAAATCAAACCGTTGAGTGTGAGTTTGGGTATGAGCATGGTCAAACACGATGATGAGGGCCGTGTGATGACTCTTGAATACGACGATTTTTATCTCATCAATGTCTACACACCTAATTCAAAACGCGATCTCTCGCGGCTCGGTTACCGCCAAGACTGGGACAAGGATTTTTTGGCGTATGCGAAGAAACTCGAAAAAAAGAAACCCGTGGTTTTTTGCGGCGATTTGAACGTCGCGCATCAAGAAATTGATTTGACTCATCCCAGTTCCAACCGGAAAAATCACGGGTTTACCGATGAAGAGCGGGCGGGCTTTGATCAGATCGTCAAAGCAGGCTTTCTTGATACGTTTAGGGAATTTCAAAAAGAGGGCGGGCATTACTCTTGGTGGAGCCAGCTTCATCATTGCCGGAAACGAAACATCGGGTGGCGCATCGACTACTTTTGTATTTCCAAATCGCTCCGGCCCCGGCTTTTGTCCGCGCGCATTCTCCCCCATGTCATGGGTTCCGACCATTGCCCTGTCGAAATCGAACTTCGTTAAATTAATTTTCCGACCCGCAATGACAATGGTCTCGTCGCCACTCAGACTGCCCCGGCGCGGCAGTCTTCGTTCGTTCGTCCGGCCTCGCTCCTGGCCATGGAACAAGAAACAATCATTGGAAGGCCAGTCCCTGCCCGCTTGGCCTTCCGGACGCGCCTCGACCATGTCCTTGCGTGTGGTGAATTAATTTAAGCAAACTCTCCCTCTTGCCTGGAGGGGCATAAAAGGACGGCGAAGCTGTCCCATGAGTAAGACGGACTCCTCTCGTTCTTCCAAAATTAATTATCACTCTCTCTACTCACACAAGGTGAAATCCTTCTCACCCTTCCGCTACCGAAACAGAGGCCTCTCCTTACTGTACAACTTAATTAACAACGGTCCGTCGAACGTCCCCGGAACGGCAAGGGGAGAGTTTGCATTGCGGAGATTCTGCTTATAATTTTTCCTTGGCGCGGATAGTGGAGAAAGGTAAACTGTTTGCCCTATGATTAAACTTTTAGGATTGATCGCTGCGCTGGTTTTGCCGTTATGGAACATTCCTTTGATCATGAAAATTTCCGAGAGGAAATCTTCCAAGGATTTTAGTTTGTGGTGGGCCTTTGGGGTTTGGATAACACTTTTGGCGATGCTTCCTTCCGCTTTGGTGTCGGATGATTTTGTCTTCAAAGTTTTCAACATTGCGAACCTCACGATTTTTTCTGCTGTGGTTTTTCAAATCGTTAGGCATCGCTGATTTTTCATGGGTTTTCGCTGCGGCATCGTGGGTTTGCCCAATGTGGGCAAATCGACTCTCTTTAATGCGTTAACAAAAGCCAAGGTCCCGGCTTCCAATTATCCTTTCTGTACCATTGATCCCAATGTTGGGATTGTCCCCGTACCCGATCCCCGCCTTGCCCGTCTTGTCGAAATGTACCAACCGCAAAAACTTACCCCCACCACGGTAGAGTTTTATGATATCGCGGGGCTTGTGAAAGGGGCTTCGGCGGGAGAAGGGCTGGGCAATCAATTCCTCGGTCACATCAAAGAAGTCGAAGCCATTTTGCATGTGGTGAGATGTTTTGAGGATCCGGACGTCGTGCACGTCTCCGGTTCGGTGGATCCTGTCCGGGATATTCAAGTGATCGATACCGAGCTTTGCCTCAAGGATCTTGAAAGTATTTCGAGTCGGTACGAAAAAAATGAAAAACTCGCCGCCTCTGGAAATAAAGAAGCCAAAGAAAAATCCCCCATTTACCAAAAAGTAAAAAAAGCGTTGGAAGACGGACAGCCCTTAAGACGTTTGGGATTGTCTGAGGATGAAAAAAAATCTTTGCGCGATCTCGCGTTTCTTACCTTAAAACCCGTTCTTTATTGCGCCAATGCGGCAGAGACGGATTTGCCGACCGGCGGTCCTCACATTCAAACCGTCAAAGAATGGGCGGAAAAAGAAAACGCCGGCGCGGTTGTAATTTCAGGCAAAGTAGAATCTGAACTGGTGGATCTTTCCGATGAAGAGCAAAAAGAATTCTTAAAAGAACTCAAACTGGAAGAACCCGGCCTTTATTCGCTCATCAGAGCCGGCTACCGGTTACTTAATTTGATTACCTTTTTTACGGCCGGGGAAAAAGAAGTCCGGGCCTGGACGGTGAGAGGTGGTGCCAAAGCCCCCGAGGCTGCAGGACAAATCCATTCTGATTTTGAAAGGGGGTTTATCCGTGCGGAGGTGATGGCCTATGAAGATTTGGTTGGGCTAGGATCCACGGCCAAGGTCAAAGAGAAGGGACTCTTACGAATTGAAGGAAAAGAATACGTCGTCAAAGACGGCGATGTGATGCTGTTTCGTTTTAGTGTTTAAAAAGATTGTCGCCGCGCGGCGCGAATGTTAGGTTTGAGGTTTGGTACCCCTTCCAAAAGTACAGGGTTCGCGATTTAACCCCGCACAATTGGAAGGG
>CAYJTB010000043.1:0-17548 GCA_964372875.1 uncultured bacterium | reverse complement strand
CCGCCAGAAAAAGTTAACCCTTCTCTCTACGGCTCCCCTCCCGCTAAGGGATTACACAAAATGCCCAATAAGAGGACGTATCCCCTCGCCCCTTTTGTGTCGGCATAAATTTTCAGAACCCGCCACTTTATGAAGGTAATTTAACTGGTGGAAAACAATTTCTTCGAAAACACTTTGAGCGCTGGCAGCGATATCCATGTGATAATCCGTAACCCGTTCGTCTTCTTTTCGCTCCGCCCCAAACTCCTTGATAAATTTGTCGGTAAAATAAGTTCCCCCGAGAAATCCCCGCGTTTTGTGATAACTCAGGTAAGAGGTGTCGATCTTAAACGCTCCCTCTTTCACAGGAAAGATCACTTTCCGCATTTTCTGGGCGAAACGTGGTTTGCCATAGGCGGCAAGGCCCATCACTTTGTAATCATCGTTGCGCCCAAAACCAAGATGCTGAGTAACACCCGCATAAAAAATTCCAAGAGAATGCGGATAAGTGGTGTTGGCAAGGATGCGGAGTTGGGTGTCCTCCCCTTTCCCCAAGAGCGTGGTGTCCCACTCGCCCCGCTGGTCAGCGGTATAAAAAGCGGATTCCGTGTAAGGACTGGTGAAAAAAGCGGAGGCCGCGTGGGCTAGGTGATGGCGGATGTAATAAAGCTTCGCGCCGGATTTTTGACGCAAGCGTTTCAAGCGGATCAAAAATTCAGCGACGGCTTTTAATTCGTTGAAAATAATGTAAGGGGTCAGAAGCGGTTTTTCGAAAAGAAATCTTAAGCGGTAAGGAATCCTTTTGGTGAGCCGGAGCCAGGGATCATAAGAAAAGGAAATATGCGTGATGTCCGTTTCCTTGATCTTGTATTTTTTAAAAAGATACTCAATCGATTCTTTGGCCCAACCGCCTTCGTGTTTCTTGCGGCTTAAGCGCTCTTCTTCCATCGCGCCCAAAATCTCACCGTCAACCATAAGACAGGCCGAAGCATGGGCTGTGAAACCGCCGATTCCTAGAATGATTTCTTTTTTTGGCATGGTAAAGGTCTAATAAGAAAGAACGACTAATTCACTTCGGTCAAGATACACCCGGAGATCTCCAAATAAATCTTGCGGATTCCCCTCGCTCACATTGACTCCGGTTTGACGGAGACCGTGCCAGGGACAAGTAATGACATTGTTACAGACTTTTCCAAGTTCCAAAAGCCCGCCTTCATGCGGACAAACGGCCGTCCAAACCGTGACGGTATAATTTTCATTTTTACGAACCAAGAGATCAATCGGGCCCGCAGAAACTTTAGTTAATGCCCGCAAAGGCATTTCCCCGACAGGAAACCGGTGTGTTCCTTTCAACCTGGGAGGAATTACATTGTTAGTAACGACGTTCGAATTAAGGAAATCAGGATCTTCGGACCCAAACTGGTAGCCTTTGCTGCGAAGCGCAGTTCTCCGGTCCCGGATCGGTGCGTCTTCTTTATTTTGGATTTCGTTGAGACGCAATAAACGGCGGCGCAATGCGCCATGTAAAAATTTGAAGAGGCGGCCAGAGACAATATAACAATCCACGATCATTCGGCTTCCTTCAGTCTCGGGGAGATTGCGAAGAACCACATGGACATAAAAAGGCTCAAGAGAGTAAACCCTTGGTAGAACAGGCCCGGGCCGAGTTGGATATCGATCACCTGGGTAAGGAGTTTGAAAGGTCCCATACGCGTTAACGACACGGCAAACGAACGCGCCCTGATTAAACGTAAAGATTCCTCGTAGGTGTGGTGAACATGCAACCGGTGGAGCTGGTCCATATGATTCCAATCCAAATCGCGGACCTCATTAAGAGTTTTCAATTCAAACCGGCAGGTCGAGACGGCCACCCCTTTCCCCAGGGCTTGGAAATTCGACAGCAAATTTTCCGGACGGATATAAACGGCGTCTTTAGGCGAGGTTTCCGTAATCACGGACGATATGTTACGTCAGCCATCCCCCATCGTCAAGCCGCCAGGCAACGCATCCATTGACTTTTTGGGCTTTTCACGATATTTTCTCGGCTCGGCGGAATTCAATATCTCAATGAAGCCACGCGTTCTTCTTATCAATCCGCCGGGCAAAGAAATTTATTTTCGCGATATCTTTCACTCCTTCTCCTCCAAAGGCCGCTATTTGTGGCAGCCTACGGATTTGGTTTTTCTCTCTGGCCGGCTGAAAAACGATTTTGAGCTTGAAATTATTGATGCCATTGCCGAACGATCTACGCCGGAAGCACTTTACTCGCGACTCCAGGGAAAGACTTATCATGCGGTGATCGGCCTCGCCGCTTCTGTGTCGTTCCGTTCCGACATCGTTTTCTTTGAAAAACTCGCCCAGATCACGCGCTCCCGTATTCTTCTCATGGGAGACTTGATCCGCTATCAATTCCGCCAGGTCTTGACGCGTTATCCCTTCATCCATGCCGTGATTGATGATTTTTCAAGTGAAGACATTTTGACTTATTTAAAAGATGAAAAGGCGCTCGCCCAACCACGCGCCATGGCCGTCCGTAAAAACGGCTCTTTTACCGAAGCCATCCCTCCTTCGAACACTAAAAATCTCAATATCCCGGTCCCCCGGCACGACCTTTTTCCTCTCCAGGCCTATGGCCATCCTAATAACCGCACCCGGCCTATGGCGACCATTTTAGGAAGTGTCGGCTGTCCTTTCCAGTGCGGCTATTGTTCCCAATCCACACGCAATTACAAATTCCGCGATGCGGAGAATATTTTAGAAGAAATCGAGTTTCTCCAAACGCTGGGTGTTCGGGAGATTTTGTTTTGTGATCAACTCATGGAAGCAGTCCCTAAAAATTTTATTGCCCTTTTAGAAGGGATCGTCAAAAAGAAGTGGCGGCTCGGGTGGACGTGCAACGCTCGGGTCGATACGCTGAAGCGCGAATGGCTTCCTTTGATGAAAGCCGCTGGATGTCACACGATTATTTTCGGTGTCGAAAATCCCTCCAAGAAAATCCTCGATGATTGGAACACCAAAAAGTGTAATGACCAGTCCAAAGCGCTTTTCGATGAAGTTAGAAAAAATGGAATTGATCCTTGCGGGTATTTTATTTTGGGGCTTCCCGGCGAGACGAAAGAAGATGTCTTGCGTACGATCGACTACGCCGTTCATCTGAATCCCGCCCTTGCATCGTTTTCTCTTCCATCGCCTGATTTCGGAACGAAGCTAAGAGAGATCGCAATTCAAAAAGGCCTTCTCACGGATGATTTGGAAAATACCGACCGTAGCGTGGATGCGACACAACTCAATGACCTCATTGGCCCGGGTGAACTTCAGAAACTCCGCTCACTGGCTCTCAAGCGTTTTTATTTCCGGCCTGCTTATTTCGTTTCAAGCCTCCGGTCGATCCAATCCTGGAACCAATTTCGTTTCCATGCCTCGGAATTCTTCCACATGGCAAAGGGAATGCTCATTAACAATTAAGTTCTTGGAAATTTAACGGCGGGGCGGCAGGAGACGAAAAGCAATGTGCTTGGAAACCCCGGTGTTTGAGTAGAAAAGAAGTTTTTTATCGATCCCGAGTCCTGTCTTTTCAAATAATTTCAGCATTTCTAATTCGGTACGAACGTATTCTCCCCGGTCCAAACGACATAACACATTACTTAGAAAATGATATTTGGAGTAAACGGGGTCGTCCGTCACGATCCACCCAGAGACAGTTTCGCCGAGTTTCTTCAAAACATAAAGGGCCTCCGAATCACTCAGATGATGAAGCACTCCGGAGAGGATCGCTTTATGGGGTTTCATTCGGCCAAAATCGTAGTCCTCGATGGTCTGAAGAGTAAACATTGCGTTTGTAATTTTTCGCTGCTGCGCTACCTCAATGATGCGCGGATCACTGTCAAAACCAATGTAATTTTTGAACCGGATTTTCTCGGCCATGTGCCCGGGGCCGCAGCCCACATCCAGAATAAAATCGGAAGGCTGGGAATCAAGAAGATTGAGGGTTTGGACAAAAGGCCATCCCCCCAAAAAAAATCTCCTTGCCCCATAGAGGAGCGGCTGGTCAAAAATTGTCTTGGTGACGGTTCGGAGGGTTTGGTGAATCATTTAAACTTTTTCAAAATAAGCTCCCCACGAGAGGACGTGTGCATCTTTTTTATTTTTTGAATTTCCGGCAAAGGCCGCGAAGTAACAAAAGGCGAGAAAGAAAGGTACGGTTGACCCGATCATTTGCAGCATGAGCTTTTTGAAGAGATTAAGATTTTCGGGCACCCATCTAAAACGGCGGTGATATTCCAAAGCCAAGGTTTGCCAATAAAAGGAACGAAAATCTCCAATTCGATGGATTTCTATTATTTTAAATCCTAATTTAGAGGCAAGGTTTTTTAGAGAGTACTCGGTGAAACGCCAATAATCATGCGGCTCGCCATGAAGAGGTACCGAAAAAGGAACAGTTAAGATTAACTTTCCTCCTTGCTTGAGACAGCGATGAACTTCTTTGAGGGCGGATTTAAAATCAGGGACATGTTCTATCACTTCCGAACATACAATCCAGTCAAGTGTCTCGGTTTGAATTCCCACTTTTTGAATATCCATCAAAAGATCCACTTGCTTATCTTCCAACAAGTCGATATCCATTCGCCACATCTGAGCTCCGGCGGAAACAAGTGAAGAGTAATCAGAACCTCCAGAACCGAAATTGAAACCCTTCCCTTTCATTTGAGGTATCCATTTCTTGAGGAAGGCAAGACGCAGCCGGTTGGTGATCGCATACCGAAATGTAGGAATGGTTTTGGCATTCAAACTTGATTCTCCGTCCAGATAGGCTCTTTTGTTTCCGCAATTTCCTGGAGAAGTTTGCTGGGGCCGTAAAAAATATCGCGATCCGCTAAAAAATACCTTATGATCTGGGGGTCCGCATCCAGTTTTCTCCGGTAAGGATAACCCGTGTGTTCAAAAATAAAAAATTGCGCTCCTTTTTCGACCACCACAGGCCAGAGCGGTTTGTAGCGAGCCTCGACAAAGCTAGGTGAAGCTACAACTCGATCTTTTCCTAAGGCATTCAAGGCGTAGGCAAGATGTAAATCTGCGATCCCGTAGTGCAGATTTTTCTTCTCAAGAAACTGAAGAATGGCGAGGTAGCCCTGTCGCTGCCGATAAGCCGACCTCAATGAGATGAGGTTAGTCATCAGGAATACACCGGTCAAAGAAAAAAAAACGAGCCCCCTCCCAAAAGCGGACTGAATTTGGCGAATTCCCCAAGGAACGACAAAAATAAAAGTGATCATGAAAGGAAGAAAATAGCGCACACCCTCATCCGCCGTGAGATTGCGGGAAAGATAGAGGGCGGCCAAAATGAAGGGCGGCGTGATCACAAAGAGATGAAAAATTTTTCTCTGAACAGATTGGGAAGGGGCTGTTCGAAAAAAAGATGAGATGAGACGGTAAAAAGAAAAGGCAAAAAAAGTAAAAGGAATTAAAGAAAGATATCCTATGATTTTTCGGGTTGCCCAGGACTCCCCTTCTAGATTAAAAGTACCGAAGAAGTATCGCAGTCTCGCCAAAAATAAATAAGCTAAATTGGGAACTTCCTCCGGCTTGACAAATCGGTTGCCCGCGGTTGTGAGGGTCAACCATGTTCCCGTTTGAAGCCCATAAACCCAGATAGGAAAAAGGCCTGCAAGAAATCCCGCCGCGAAAAAGAGAGGAATTTTTTTTTTCCAACCTTGGGGAACGAGCCAGCCCAAACTGATTCCTAGCGGGATGAGCCAAACGACAAAAATGGGATTACACCAGAAAGCAAGGCCTGAAACCCATCCTAATAATAAGGAGTAACTTTTTGGATAAAGGCCGTCTGCAATTTTTAAGAGCAAAAGTAAACTCAAAACAGCCAAGGTAAGGATTTCTCCGAAACCTACAATGGAAGTGAAAAATAAAGTGGGAAAAGGTAGAAGACATAAGAAGAAAAAAACATCGACCGCGAGCTCGCGGTCAAAGAGGCGGCGCACGATCCCTACAAACATCGCTAAATGAGAGATAAAAAAGAATTCATAACAAATTCTCCCTCCCGTCAAAGAAAAGCCGAACCAACGAAAGAAGGGGGCGATGATATAACTTTCAAGCGGTCCCATATAATTTTGTCCGTAAAAATACACCGGAAAGTTGGAAAGATGAGCGATGTCACGTGCCATATAAAGCTGGATGACTTCGTCCGAGATGGGAGGGATCCAAAAAATCGCCAAAAGTCTCAGGGAGATGAGAAAGAATAAGCCGAGGGCGATTCTTTTCAAGAAGTGATTATTTTTTTAAACCAAGGCTGAGGTAAGGTACGGGTTTGAAATAATTCCACCAATCCACGAGCGGCTTCATCTTGCTGTAATTCTTTTTATTGGCAGGGTAAGTCTTTGTGACGGGGACTTCCACCACCTTATAGCCTAGCCGGATGGCCTGCACGAAAAGGTAAGTCTCGAGAGGATAACCCTCCAGCCAATCTTGGTAAATATTAATGTGCGGGTCTTCCAAAAGCGATTTCCGGAAAGCTCGGAAACCGTTGGTGCCATCTGTGATGCGGCGCATCACAAAAAAGGAAAACAGAATAGAAAAAGCCTGGATTCCCCAAATCCGGTGGAAGGGCATGTGCTGCCAGCCTCCCCCCTCCAAATATCGGGAGCCTTGGACAAAATCAGCACGTCCTTCTTGAATCGGCTGAAGCAAACGAGGAATTTCCTGCGGATTATCCTTGCCATTGGTGGCAAAAATGACAAAGGTGTCGTAACCTTTTTTGAGAGCATATTCCAGGCCCGTGCGAATTGCGGGCCCGGGTCCTGAACGTTTAGCCGTTTGAAGGAGTGTGACACCTGTGTGAGAGATTTTATTTTCCGAACCGTCCGTCGAGCAGTCATTGACAATAATGATTTCTTGGACGGCCTCGAAGGGAAAACGCTGGATTGTGGAAAGGGCCTTCTCGCCCTCATTGTACATGGGTCCTATGGCCGCGATATTTGCCATTCAATTTGCCTCACAAAATTTTAAAAATTATATCATAAGGACCGCTTGATTTCCTGGATATCAAAGATGTAGATTTTACGACTCCAAGGATCTTGCACAATGGCTTCATGCTTCTCCCATCCGAATTGGTCCGCGATCTGAATCCACGCCCCTCCCAAAGGATTTTCGAAACTAGCCACCGGCGTTACCTTCCCCATCAGCTGGAAAGTAAAATCGGCTCCGTGATTGGAATGAAGGACGGAGTAATCGACGATGAGATAGCGGATTTTTTCTTCTTCGGATTTTTGAATCATCTCTTCCATGCTTTTGGGACGCTCGTAAGGTTCATAGGCCCGCCTCCCTAAATGAAACCGCCAAACGGGTTCCATCCCATAGATCATCAATTTTTTCTCACCCGTTGAAACAAGGTGCTGGCTGGCTTCACGATAACCCGAACGAAGGTTCGCAATTTTGTACTGTTCGGGCCAGCTGTGGACTGAAAGAAACAAAACCAGCGCGAAACTGATCCAGGGTTTATTGGTTTTTTTCTCAATCGCAAACAAAAGCTCCCCCGTCCCCATTACAGCAAAAGGAATCACATTGGAAACGACACGGGGGATTGTCTGTCCAGCGGGACTTGACGATGAAAAATAAAAAAAAGTGACAAAAGAGAAAGACCAGAGAAACAAATCGTTAAAATTTATTTTTCTGACAACGCGGATCAAAAGAAAAATCCAGGCCAGAAGCACAAGGGTTCCCCAAAAAGGCCCTTCCGCCATCCCATACACTTTGGCTAGCCTACCCAAATGCTGAAACCAATAAATGCCACCGCTCTGGACCGTAATCCAACCAAGTTTCTGGGCAAGATGCGACCAATAATCCGGAAAGGGCAAAGTCTTGAAAACAATTTTTAAAATCACATAAGGCAATTCAAACAGGATAGGCGGAATGATAAATCCTCCTGTAATCCAGAGTGTCCGCCTAATAAAGTTTGAAAATTTTTGTTTTTCAAACAAAGTTCCTAGAAAATCCAGACCGATCAAAAGGGCGGGCATATAAAGCACCCGCCAGGGATTGCACGTTGAAGCATAACCCAAACAAAAACCGCATAAGAATAATTTGAAAGGAGAAATACTCTCCCGGCCCCCAAGGTAGAATAAAATTCCGGAAAGAAAAAAAACGGTCACCACTTCTTCTGCAAGGCCTGATCTTGCGTAGGCCAAATAAAAAACTGAAGAACTCAAGAAGGCTATTGAATAAATGGCCGGTTCCCATCCGGAAAGCTTTCGCGAAATAAGAAAAGTTAAAAGAAGACCCAAGATTCCAGCAACCGCAGTAACTTTGGCCGAAATGCTATCGTTTAATCCGCCAAAAAGACTGGCCAGCCAAAAAATGAGGTTAAGCCCCGGTTTTCCCGAATGAAGCGGTACGCCTTCGGTTTTGGTTTTGATATCTTCCCAAAAATGATTACCTCCTTCCCTATGACGGAAGGATTTAAGGAGATGAAATCCTTCATCTAAAAATTTAGTTTCTAAGAGGTAGACGCCTGCGTCGTGATAAAGAAGGCCTTGGCTCTCGATTTTATAAAAAGCAAAAAAAGAAAATGAAACAACCGCTATGATCAAAAGTAGAATCTTAGCGGTGTTTTGCCACTTTTTCATAAAGTTCTTTCATTTGACGGCCGTGCACTTTCGGAGTAAAAAATTTATCTAACCGTTTCTTTCCGCGCTCAACAAGTTGGATTCTCAAGGCCTTGTCACGCTCCATCCGAAGCATCGCCTCGGCAACGGGATCCTCCCCCAGCGGGACAATTAAAGCCGCGTCTCCCGCGACTTCAGGAAGACACGTGGTATTCACGGTAATAATGGGCGTCCCGCTAGCCATCGCCTCAATCAAAGGAGAACCGAAGCCTTCAAAACTGGAAGGAAAAATAAGGCTGCTCGATCTTTGATAAACTTCGGGAAGAAGATCATCGCCGATATCCTGGAACCACCGAACCTCGCTTCTCTCCTTCATCTCATCTAAGACGGGTTGAATGGGCGGGTAGTATATTGGGTTCCGAGGGTTCGTACGTCCCGCAAGAACCAGCTGGAACTTCCCTCCCCTTTTACGGTAAAGCGAAAAAGCTCTTAAAAGAAGCGGGATATTTTTTCTGAAATCAAGATTGCCCACAAATAAAAAATAAGGGGATTCCAGACCCAGCCTTAAAAATCCGGGCGAAGGTTCACTTCGAGGCGGTTCGAGAAAAAAAGAATCGACCGGGTTGTAAATCGTGAAAACTTTTTCGGGCGGGACTCCCAGCTTTGAAATAATATCGCGGCGGCTGTAATCGCTGATGGTCAGGATGGCGTTTGAAAGTGCGGCGATTTTTTCAAGAAGGAAACGCGTTTTTTTCTCTTCTTCGGAATTTTTGAAGAAATATTCCGGGTAATGAAGCGAAGCGAGGTCGTGCAGCGTTACGAGCGCCTTTTTGCCCCGCGGGCTGAACCAAATATCACCACAAGGAAAATGAACGAGATCCATTCCCCTCAAAAGAAGGCCCAAAAAACCGGCATGCTCGCGGTGCAGCATAGGCAAACGGCCGGGGGATTTTTCTGTGGTGAAGCGGTTCCCAAATTCCGAGATACGTTGCATGAGTTTAGGATCGCGCGTGATGACGCGATAATGGTTTTCCTGATCTGCAGCGCACAAACCGTTTAATAAAATGGATAAATAGCGGTAATAGCCTATTCTTTGCGAAGACGTAACCGGAGAGGCATCAATTAATATTTTCATGAAAGTAACTTTGAATTTCTTTCCATGAGAGGATCCGGAAAAAGAAAAGCAGCCCGCAATAAACAAGAAAACCCATCAAAACAAAAACCGGAAGACGGAAGAATTGTTTCAGCAAGATCAAGAAAATAAAGAAGGGTAAATTGATTTGGATCGCAGTCATGAGTTCTCTTCCGGGAAAGGCAAGTTGGATGGCCGAATTTTTGACCGCATAATAAAAATAAATCAGAACACCGATGGTCTCGGTCACCATCGTAGCAACCGCCGCTCCGTTATAACTATAGAAAGGAATTAAAAAGAGATTGAGCGCAACGTTGAGTAAAACCAAAGAAAAAGAAATCCACATGTCAGCCATTTGTTTGCCGCAGGCAATTAAGATATTCGCCAAAAGGCTTCCCACGAAACAGAAAAATGTGTATCCCAAGAGAATCGCGAAGGTAAGGGTTGAAGGTAAATATTCTTTGCCGAAAAAAAGCAGAATTAAATCTTTGGCTGTAATCCCTCCTCCGATCGCGATAGGAAACCCAAGAAGAAAAATCCAGCGAAAGGCCTTGGCGGTCAAAAGATTAAATTCCCCTCGATCGGTTTTGCATGCCTTAGCAAATAAAGGAAAAAAGGAAACTAAAAGGGCGCCTGAAATCATCGTGAGGGATTCGCTGAGCCGCGTAGCAACGCTGTAATATCCCACTTCGCGAAAACTCCGCATCATGGAAAGCATCATCACGTCGATCCGGTAATAAAAAAGGGTGAGGTAAGCGGATAAAACAAGGGGTGCCGCCTCTTTAATCAGATAGCCCATGAGCGCTTTGCTTGGCCGCAGATCAAGCTTCATAAATTTTTGGGAAGAAAGAACAAGACCGAGAAATCCTAGCAGTCCGCTTGCTAGATAAGCCAAGATAAAAAAAGGAAGGGCGGGTTTGTAAAAAACGACGAGACTGATGAACGCAAGATTCACCACGGCGCGAATCACATTCCACAGGACCGGGTAAATCATCAGAAGCCTAGACCGGAAAATAGCTTCAAACACCGGACGAAGTGTGAGAAAAAGTTGAAATGAGGCGATGGAGACTCCCTGTTTTACTGTAAGCGGATAACCCAAAACTCCAATCACCGCCCAGGCCATGGGAAGCATACAAAAGATTAAAGCGGTACGAAGAATCAGCGCATTCCCTAGGACACGCGGGGCATCTTCTCTTTGGCGCGAGAGTTCACGGGTCAAAACAGGGTTCAGCCCAAACTGGACGATCGCTTCAAAAAAAGAAAGGTAAACATAGATGAAACTAAATTGTCCGTAACTCTCTCCTCCGAGCGAGCGGGCAATCAGGATCGAGGCAAAAAAATTGATGAAGTGATATAAAAAATCACCGCCCAAAACCGCGGCGGTATTATTGAGGATTTGTTTGTTCGTCGACATGAATGGGCCCAGTTAAACCTGTAACGGCGTCAGTTAAATTGTCGACACTAAGAATAAACGATGGGATTTTAATGACGCGGTGAAGAATCGGGATCGAAAGAATGGATGGTTTGACTCGCGACTTGGGCCTGACCCGACTTCTTAAGCTTCCAAATCCCTGGCATCACCCGCCAAAAATCCACCAAGGAAAGAAATGCGGTGCGAGGCCGGATTCCGGTTTGCTTGCCTGCCTGCCGCGGGTAATGCTCCACTTCCACTTCGACGGCCCGGTAACCCAGGAATTTCGCCTTAGTCGCAATTTCCGCCTGAAGAAGCCTGCCGCGTGAATCCATCTGGATTTTATCGAGCACCTCTTTTTTGTAAAGATCGCTGGCCGAGGCATCCCGATAAGACATCCCAAACAAAACCCTCAAAATGGAAATGCTGTATCTGGACTTGGTCATTTGGCCTGAATTATATCAAATAACACGCCCGTAACACTATTGATTTTGGCCCGTTTTTATTTCCAATAACTTTTCGAGCAGCTTGCTTCGCCCGTAGAAAATATCGTAGGGACCCAAAGAAACTTTGGTAAGCGCCGGGTCTTCCTCGGTCTCTTTTCTAAAAAAAATGTCTGTCTTTTCCAAGATGTAAAAACGGGGGCCATTTTCCTTTACCTCTTGCCAGATAGAGCGATTCCGCGCGTTCAAAAGCATGGGTGTGACTACCACCTTATCCCCGCTTAAGGCATTTAACTTGTAGGCAGGATTATTGACCGCCACGCCGTAATAGAGTTCCTTTCCTTTCAAAAATTCAAGCACCTTCACAAGCTCGAGCGTGCTAGCCCGTTCTACCTTCAGTGAATAAACGGAATGGATGAACAAAATGGAGGCGAGTGAAAATAAAACGAATCGTTTCCCAAAAGTGAGCGGAAACTTCGAATCCACCACGCGAGGCAAAAAACATAAGTCATCACGAGGGGGAGAAAAAATCTTATCCCTTCATCGACCCGGAGATCACGAAGGCTGTATAAGAAAGTCAAAATAAAGCAAGGCAAAATTAGGAAAATAAAAAATGCCCGGCGGATTGGAATCTGGCCGCGCCAGTTTAGAAAAAGATAAAAAAGAAGTGTGCAAAAGGAAAATGCAAAAAGGGTTAATGGGACAAAAGAGGTGGCGGCAACGAATTTTTTTAAAATGGATGGCGATGAATCCAGAAAAGCGGTGGTCAAAAAAAATTTCATTCTCGAAAAGAAAAGAAAGAAAAAGTAAGGGGTGTCTTTTATGGCAGCAAAACGATACCCGGCGCCTTCCAGCACCATCGGTGATGCCTTGGTTTGATAGGCGTGAACCCAAGCAGGAAATAGTCCCGCTAAAAATCCTAAAGAAAATAAAGACACAAGGGCTGCTTTCCCCTTCTCCGGAATCGTCATCAAAATGAGGCCCAGGGGAATAAGCCATACGACAAAAATTGGATTGCACCAAAAAGCCAGACCGGAGATAAAACCCAGTACAAAGGCCTCTGTCCATCCTCGTTCGGTGCCGGGAGTAAAGATTTTTACAAGTAGAACCAAACTTAGGGCTGCCAGGGCAAGAATTTCTCCATAACCTACCACCGTGGTAAAAAATAGCGGCGTAAAAGGTAAAAAACATAGAAGGAGAAACGCGTAGAGTGTCAGCTGGCGATCAAACAAACGGCGCATGAGGCGGCAATAAATGACGGTAAACGCAAAATAGAATAATTCATTAAAAATCCGGGCTTTGATAAAAGAAAAACCAAACCATCGAAGAAGGGGTGCCAGGAAATAACTTTCCAGCGGTCCCATGTAGGCTTGACCGTCAAAATAGAGAGGAAACCGCGACAGATGGGCAATATCCCGAGCCATATAAATCTGAACCATTTCGTCAAAAAGAGGCGGGATATTAAAGACGGCGAGAAGCCTGAGGGTTAAGCAAACGATGGAACCGAGGGCAACCAACACCCAAAAGGAAAACTCCCCTCTTTTTTTTTCTAAATCAAGAAGGGGGTTGGTAGATGGCACCATCAGAAAATTTCTCTAAGAGTTGGAGAGAAAGATATTTTTTTAAATCTTCTTCGGCAGCCAGATAGGTTCGGGAGACCCGATTAAAATAAACCAAGATCCCGCCTTCAATTTTCAATTTGTTTTTGAGCGCTCCCATTTCGGGGTCATAAGTGGAACGGGCGGGCTCATCCGACAGATGTAATAATGAGCCGCTTCCCTTGGCGGGAAAACTTCGGGTTAATTTGCCGGTGAGGAAATAAATAATATCAGACCCGTTGGAGTAAATCTTTATTTCTTCGGGCAAGGATTTAATTTTTCCGATGATCTCGGAATTCCTCCAGGCCTTGCCTGAAAAACCCCGCCCTTGGCTATAAATATCTGAAATCTCATGAAAAGCTCGGAAGCTATAAGAAGTGACAAAAAATAAGGCCGTAAGAATAAGGCCGGCCCTCAAAAATTTCTTTTCATTCTCCCGCCATAAACGGCAACCCAAAAGGGCAAAGAGCGGAAAAGCAGAGCAAAAAAGCGCGGCGGCAGCACGGTCATCCATAGGGTCGGTGGCAAAAAGGACCAGATTAAGGAAATACGCGGCCAGATAAGACAAGGAAAAGATCGCGAAAATAGGAAATAAGACTTCTTTATTCTTTAACCAAAAAAGTCCACCGATAAAAACCGAGAAAATGAGCAAACAGAAAATCCCCCGGATGAGGGGGTCCACATCCGGTGGAAGAAACCACAACGAGAAACTGGAAAGGGCCCACCGGTAATAATCAAAAGACGGCGGGTGAAAACCCAAAGTCTCCCCGCGCGCCGGAACCCCGCTTAAGATAAAATTCCTTAAGGTCCATAACCCCATCGGCGGACAACTGAGAACAAGAAAAAGAAAACTGTCTTTGATCCGATTTCCCACGGGGCGTTTATTCAGCAGAAGAAGGCAAAGCACGGCGCTGAAGACAAGCGCAATGCCGACGTAGCGGCTTAAAAAAGCAAGACCGCTTGCTAAGGATGCGGCGACTAAAAATCCTTTCTTTTTGGATTCCAAATAACGGCTCAGAAGAAAGCAACCTGCCATAAGGAAAAAAACAAACAGGGTTTCCGACCAAGCCATCGAATGAATGATGAGCATCGAAGGAGAAACCATAAAAATAAAGGCACCGAGCAAGGCGAGGCGCCAAGACCGTGAATATTCAACGAGGATCCATTCAACTAAAAGGATATTGGCTCCAAAAACCAGACTCTGAAGAATTTTAGCCCCTCCAAAGGTGTCTACCTTGAATACGCTGCTCACCCATGCCAGGAGTAAGGAAAATAAGGGCCCGTACTCCGTCACCGGTACCAAACCGTCAGCGGCTGTCAGAGTTAAACCCTGGCCTTTCAGAAAATTAGAAGCGATTGAAATGTACACGCAGGAATCCGGAGAAACGCCGATCCCCCACCTCGAAGTCATAAAAAAAATAATGCCTCCGCCAAGAAAGGCCAGAGACAGCAACAGGAACCACTGGAAAGGAGGGATCTTAAGCAGGACGCTGCGAGTTTGGATTTTTATCATCAGTACACGCTATGGTAAGGTAGAGAGATTTCTCCGTCAATAAAAAGGTTGAAGTCAAAACTCTTTTACTTATAATGGAAAATTCATGAGGTGGAACCGATTCCGATTCCAAACGCCTTCCGGCTTTCTTATCCTGGGGGCATCCATCCTTTGTATCTTCTTTTTATTTGCCTCGCTCGGGACACTCTTCGCCTTCTTTTTCCCTCGCTCGTCTCTGGCATTTCCTCTCCTTAAATCAGCCCTCTTATTTTTCTCTTTTGCTGCAATTCTAGGTGCGCTCATCGCCTCAGCCAAAAAAAATGATCGGTACCCGCCTGATTATCTGGATGATAAAGAAGATCGAGCCACTGTTTCTTTTTGGCCTCAAGGATGGATTTTCCTTCTCGTGGCAGGCGCTTTGGGAGCGCAGGCCGTTTTTACAAGTCCTTCCGGAGCGGATGAGGGAATATGGCTCAACGTAATCCGCAACCTTCTCCTTTACTCGCATTACGGCGTCGGGCAGCCGGGATCTTTTCAGGACTTTTCACCTCTCATCACCGTAGGCCCCACGGTCATTTTTCCTTTAGCGATCCTCTTAAAGTGGCTGCCCTTTAATTTATGGGTCTCGAGATTTTATGTCCTGGGCTGGTTTCTCCTTTCCCTTATTCCTCTTTATTTTTTGTATGCGAAGCTTGCGGATGGGCGGCGGCTTTTTGGGGCATTGTTTTTCGCGGTTGTCTTTCTACTCCATCCCGAGATTCAAGCCGGATACTCCTCCCTTATGGGAGAAATGCCTGCTTTATTTTTTGTCACCCTCGGTTTTCTTTTTCTTCCCTCTCGCAGAGAAGAGTTCGAAAAAAATAATCCCCGGTTTCTTATTTCAGGTCTTTTTTTCGGGATGGCCATTGTCACCAAAGTAACGCTTATCCTTGTTGTATGCTTACCGCCTATTTGGATGCTCTATGATTTCGTCCATCGGCGAAAATTAGATATAAGACAGACTCTGTTTTTTTGGACGGGTATTCTTCTTCCTCTACTGCCATGGATTTTGACGAAAGCCATGCTTACCAACGTTCCAAAGGAAGATAACCTTCAAATCTTTTTTGATTTTCTCGTTTTTGGATTCCGAGGCTTGGGTCATCGGATCGGCCGCTACGGCGTTATGAATTTTCTCAAATTAGTCTTGTTGGCGGCCCTGGCAACTTTATCGATAAGAAAAGAATCCAAGCGGCCGGATCCCTTGGTGAGACATTTGATGATTTACGCCTTTTCCCTTTTTTTTATTCTCTGGTTCTTCTTCTGCACCGATGCGCATTTTATCCGTTACACGACCTACCCCATTCTTCTTTTAATTCCTTTGGCGGTCCGTATCCTGCCTGAAAAATTATCTTCGTTACCCAAAAACCTGTTCGTCCTTTTTCCTCTCCTCTTTTTGTTTCGTGGAGAAGCGGACAACCTGAAAGATACCCTTTTGCTTAAGAAAAATACGAATTTGCCGTGGCTCTCCGAGCAGCTGAAAGAAAAGTTAGGCGGAATGGACCTTACAACGGTTTGGACTCTGGATGAATTGGATGGGTACTATCTTGCCTCCCTTACCCGGCCCCCCGTGTTTTGGGTACGTGAGGAGATGTTTTTTAAAACGCCGCCTCCATCGATACCTTACCTGGCCGGCAACCAAATGAATGCAAGTGTTCCCTTGCCTTCCAAACGAGAAGTCAGCGTTTCTTATTCCTCTCTTCAAACAGGAGACCTGATTGCGATTGGGGTCCGGCGAAATAGGAAGCAAGAGGGGAAACTTTATTTATTGAAAATTGTAAAAGTTCCGAAGGAAAAGGCGAATCTTTTCATTCTGCCTGAAGGCCTTCCCGAGGAATTAAAAGAAACGCTCGTACGAAATCTCCAAGCGATCGGATTGGAATCTTATTTTACGGCGGAGGCTGCCGGAAAAAATCCGAATGCCTACGAACTAAAGTTGGGCGGCTAAAGCCTCTCGCAGGACCTCGCTGATAAACTCCGCGCCTTTTCGCGTGGGATGGTAATGGTCCTCTTCCGAAAAATAAGGAGCTTTGTCGGATACGCCTTGGAAGGATTTCTCAATATCAACAAGCGGCAGGCCTTCTCCTTTAGCCAAATCTCTTAATAGCTGATTACGATATTCCATGTTGGCACGGGCGTAGAGCTTGGTTTTTCCCTCATCAAAAGCAAAGGTAGTGAGAATTAATTTTACTCCGTGAGCTTTACATATTTGAGAAAGTGTGCGGATATTGGAAATAAACCTTTGTCCGTTAAGTTTTTGGATCTCGGCCTGCTTGGGGGTCACCTCGTCACGAAACTTTTTTCCCTGGGAATCAACATCCAGGTACTCCTGCAATTTTTGAGGAATCAATAGGGAGGCGATCAAGTGACTAAGCAGGGTCTTGCGGTAAAAGGTGCTTCCCCGATTGACCTTGGCAACATATTCGCCCATGGATTTTGAAAAAAGGATATCCCCGGTAATCTTGACTGATTCCGGCTTCAATTCTTCGAAAGCGATATCATTGATATTTTCATAAAAGATGACGTGGGCCGGCTTCAAGGGAAGGGCTTTTAAATAAAATCGAAACGGGATTTGCAGGGAGTTGTGGCCGTTGTTGGCTGCATTGATGACAAAAATATCCGATCGATTCCCTCGCTCGCGCAATTTATTTTCAACCAGTGAGGGCCCGGTTGGGTCGTCATTGAGCCCATAACCGAAGGCCGAAGAAGCGCCCAGGACGAATATTTTAATCCCCTTTGTGTTCTCCCAACCCTTTCCGCTGACATGGGTGCGAAAGCCGTGTTCCTCCGTGCTATACGTGAATCCCCCTAATACGGGGAAGTGATTGTTTGATCATGAGTTAAG
>CAYJTB010000042.1:0-17601 GCA_964372875.1 uncultured bacterium | reverse complement strand
TAACATAAGCTCGCTGGTTATTGATGGTCCCCATATAACACCTACCTACGAGAGCAATGGGATCCCTTTTTTAACAGTCAGAAATATTGTTAATAAAAGAATAGATTTGAGTGATGTGAGCTACATTTCTGAAAGTGATCACGCGCAATTTTCAAGAAGGGGCAAACCTGAACTGGGTGACATTTTGTATACGAAAGACGGGACGATGGGGGTGCCTTGTATTGTAGAGCAAAATTTTGAGTTTAGCTTTTTTGTTAGCGTTGCGCTTATCAAACCCATTCGCGAAAAAGTCGATCCTACTTTTCTATTCTATCAATTGCAAAGCCCGCATATTTTAAAACAAGTCGACCGGCTGAGCGCAGGCGCAGGTTTGAAACATATGGTATTAAAAAGCATTAAAGCTTTAGAGGTATTTTTGCCGCCGGTTACAGAGCAAAAAAAGATTGCTGCTAAGCTAAAAAAGATGATTAACAGTGCGGAGAGACTTTGCAATACAATCGAGGAAAGTTTCGTTACTACTGACAAATTACGGCATTCATTTTTGAGAAACGTTTTTAATGGAGAGCTTTAATATGGCAAGGAAATCAAAGAATTTAAACGGCAATGGGAAGAAGCTGGCCACACAGCAGTCCGTCAATGCGACTGTAAAATCTATCTGCGACATTATGCGTCGTTCCAACTGCGCCGGCGCTCTCCAATACGTCCCTGAAGTCACATGGATACTATTCCTTCGTATTCTTGATGAGCGCGAACTGTACGAAGCGGAAGAAACCAAAGCAGTAGGCGGGGAATTCAAACCATCACTGAAATATCCATACCGGTGGCGTGATTGGGCGGCTCCCGATGGCAAGAAACGCAAGGAACTTGAAACCGGTTCGCTGGGTGCCTTCTTCAGTTTTGTAAATGGAGATTTGATTCCCAACCTTAAAACTCTTCGAAATAAGCCGAACGCTTCTTCGCGTCAAAAAGTGATAAGCGAAATTTTTTCGGGTACTGAGAAGACACGCATCGATACCGAAAGAAACCTTCTGGATATTCTTGATAAGGTTCACCAGATCAGTCAGGAAGACGTGGACCCGACGCACGTGTTCACGCTTTCTCAAGTTTATGAAGGGCTGCTTCTCAAAATGGGTGAGCGCGGGAACGACGGGGGGCAGTTTTTTACGCCGCGTGAAGTGATCCGTGCCATGGTGCGTACGATCGACCCAAAGATTGGTGAAACCATTTACGATCCTGGCTGCGGCACGGGTGGTTTTTTAGCCCAGTCCTATGAGTATATGGCCGGGAAAAATAACGAGAAGATCAAATCCGCGGATCAGATTGAAACATTGAAGCAAAAAACATTTTACGGCCGTGAGAAAGACAATCTTATCTATCCCATCGCGTTGGCGAATCTCGTGCTTCATAACATTGATGAACCGCATTTGTCACACGGGAACACGTTGACCGGACAGGTTATTTATGACGGTTTATTTCAGGGTGCACCAGCACTCTATGACGTGATTCTGATGAATCCTCCTTTTGGAGGGAAAGAAGGTAAGGACGCACAAACGCGGTTTGCCTATAAGACCGGGGCCACGCAAGTATTGTTTATTCAACATTTGATCGGCAGTCTTAAATCCGGTGGGCGTTGCGGGCTGGTTATCGATGAAGGTGTTCTCTTTCGCAATAATGAAACCGCTTTTGTCCAAACAAAGCGCAAGCTTCTTGATGACTGCGATGTCTGGTGTATCGTGAGTCTGCCTCCTGGAGTATTCACGTCTGCCGGTGCGGGAGTTAAGACCAATCTCATCTTTTTTACCAAGGGAAAGAGGACAGAGAAAATCTGGTATTACGATCTCTCGGATCTCAAGGTGAGAAAGAAGAAGCCGCTCACGATTGATAAGTTCGACGAGTTCTTCAAATTGTTGCCCACGCGTGCGGACAGTGCGAACAGCTGGACGGTTACGCGCAAGGAAATCGAAGCCAGGAATTACGACCTCAAGGCCGTGAATCCGAATCGCAAAGTCATAGAGGATACACGTACGCCCGAAGAGCTGCTCAATATCATCGAAGAGAAAGGCAAAGAGATCGCCGCCGCCATCGTTGAGTTGCGGAAGTTATAAATCTCGAAGAAAAAAATAAATCGAAGGGATCTCCTATGGCACCACTTGAGACATTGAATGACGAGGAAAGGCAATATCATGAAGTGCGAAACGACACGGTGGAGAATCTTCAGAAAGTAGCATCTCTTGATACTGGCAAGAGGGGGATTATCGCACGGCATGAACTTGAGGCCCGCTACTTCAGGGAAAATCAGAAAACAACCAACGAGACAATCAAACTCAGCCGAGAAAGCGTTACACTTACCCGATGGGTAATCGGCCTTACCGTAGCGATGCTTTTGATGGTGGGATTTCAAGCTTGGATAGCTTGGCGTCAGACCAAAATTATCGAAAAAGAATATTATGCCAAGCCTGATATGCAAGTCGAATTTGTAAACCGAAGAAAAGTGAATCCGGCAAGTTATGCCTACGAATTAAGAATCAAAAATATGGGTGCCAAGGTTACCGATCATGCCATTTTGCATATGTACGTCCCCGATGTTTTAGATTTGGACTATTTGAAAGGTGATATGAGTAATACGAGAAGGCCAAACTTTTATCAGGACGAACGGAGAGTTGAGGATAATGCTGTCGTTACACATTATGAATGGCATGTTCCGCAACGATATTACATTGGAAGGCCCCGAATTTTTGGGACGTATGTCTTTAGATTCAAGAAAGCGGTGCCGTCGGCGACGATTGATTATCAGGTCGTTACCGAAGGCGAAGGTGGAATGGAGGCATTCGTCATTCGAAACGAAGATTTTAAGGAATCATCCAAAATAACAGAGGCACCTGCAAATAAGAAGGTCACTAGCCCTAAGCAGATGGAAGTTTCCAGAGACTCGGTCATTGTTCAATGAAGCGAGCGTCGACAACTGCGTTCTGTGGAGGACGAAACATCTACTTACGATACAAGAGTATTGGCTACCGTGCTTTTGAACGATTCACCCAAGTAGGGCCTCATAAAGCTATTAATCGACGATGCGACATCAAGCAGTATGCAATCACATGAGGAAATCATGAAAGCTGTAAATTATTTGGGCATTGACCCGGCAAAACTATCCATTCAACCTGAGGAAATACGCCAAATTTTCAATGCTAGAAACCGTATTATTCACGAGATGGACATCGATTTCAGTGCATGGAAGAAAAGACGCCAACATAAAATTCCAGAAACCACAAAGCGGTACAAGTATATTCTCTCGCCAGGCACCAACATTTTGCTCGAGATCGACAAACTACTCGGAGGACAGTAATGGTACAAGTCCAAAGAAATTTTTACACGCCTCAGTATCATGGATTTTTGCCTTGTTGCGGCCAAGAGGTAAATTACCACGTTAAAGATAAATACCCCAATCAGACGGAAAGAATGACTTGTCAAAAATGCGCTCGAGAATTTAATCTTAGATTTTTTCCTAACGATAACGGTGTTATGACACTGGAGATAAGAGAAGTCAGATTGAAGTGACGTGAAAGACAACATATGAGTAGAGTTCAAGTCAAACCACAACTGATTCAATGGGCAATAGATCGCGCCGGTCTATCGGTAACCGCCCTTTCGGACTATTTTCCTAAGCTTGAGCTCTGGATTCACAGGGAAAGTCAGCCGACCTTGCGACAGGTAGAAGACTTGGCAAAGAAAACAATGACTCCGCTGGGTTACTTTTTCTTGCCCGAACCTCCGGAGGATAAACTGTCGATTTCGGATTTTCGTACTGTAAAGGATGCGCCTGTTCAGCGGCCTAGTCCGAATCTCCTTGAAACAATCCAGACCTTGCAAAGACGGCAAAATTGGTTGCGGGAATATCTGATTGAGGAAAAAGAAAGGCCGCTTGAATTCATCGGATCGGCGGGATTATCCAGTAATCCTTCTAACGTAGCGGCAGATATTAGACATGCACTAGGCCAAACAGAAGACTGGGCTCGTGCGGTTCCGACTTGGACCGAAGCTCTTGAAAAGCTGAGCTTCTTTGTTGAAAGGATTGGTGTTCTTACTGTTTTTAACAGTGTTGTGGGAAACAACACGCACCGTAAGTTGAATGTGAATGAATTTCGGGGATTTGTGCTGGCTGATAAATACGCGCCCATTATTTTTGTTAATAGCGCTGATGCCAAGGCCGCACAGATGTTTACTTTGGTGCACGAAGTCGTTCATTTATGGTTGGGGGAAACTGGCGTATTGAACTTAGACAAGACAATGCCTGCCGACAACAAAGTGGAAAAATTCTGTAACGCCGTAGCCGCCGAATTTTTGGTGCCCGAGCGGATCATGCGTGAAAATTGGCCGGCTGTTCAGCAGGAAGATGAGCCTTACCAAATTTTAGCCAGACAGTTCAAAGTAAGTCCCATCGTGATTGCACGCCGCGCGTTAGACCTTAATTTTGTTGATAAACACCGCTTTTTTGACTTTTATGATCGTTATCTTGCTGATGAACGTCGGAAAATGGGAAAAAGAACGGGCGGCGGCAATTTTTACGCTACTCAGGACATGCGGCTCAGCCGGCGCTTTGCTGAAACTGTTATCCGGGCAACCCAAGCCGGTAAGTTGCTGTACCGCGAAGCGTACCACTTAACCGGTTTAAACGGTAATACGTTCGATCGATATGCGAAAAGATTGGGATTTAAAGCTCAGGAATAACAGGGATGGCAAAATTTATTTTGGATACGAGTGTGTTCATTGAAGCGGCAAAGCGTTACTATCCTTTTGATTTATGTCCTGGTTTCTGGGAGGCATTGATTCTGCATTTTAATGAGAATGAGCTTGAAAGCATCGATAGGGTCCGGGCGGAGCTTCTCCGATATGAAGGAAAAAAAGGAGAGACAAAAAAGTGGGTTAAAGATGTTGCCCCCGCCTCTTTCTTTGCCTCTACGGATGAAGATTCTGTGATTCAAACCTATGGACAAATCCAGGTCTGGGCTCAGCAGCATCCGCATTATCTGCCGGAGGCAAAAGCAGAATTTGCCGACACAGAAAATGCAGATGCGTGGTTGGTTGCATATGCTTTGGTCGTGAAAGGAATTCTTATAACCGAGGAATTGTCGAATCCGCAAAGGCGAAATAAAATTCCTATCCCTGATGTATGTAATCAGTTTGGAGTCCCTTGGGATAATACCTTTCAAATGCTAAGACGTTTGGGCGTCACACTAACGTTAAAAAATCCGTCCTAAAGGTTTTCTTACCCATCGCGAATGGTCAATGCGAATATTGCGGTTGGCTTGGAAAACATCAAGGATCCAGATGAGCGATTCCGATCAAACAGCTCTGACGCATGATTTTGAGGTGTTGCTTCGGTATGCGGCCGGCGAGAAGGTGATGCTGACGCCGAAGCAGAGGTTTATCCCGGTGCGTCACGTCAGGAATATGATGGAGAATTTCCGGTGAACACTTCGGCTCCTGAGGGATTTAGAAGAGGTAAGAACGCTGCGGCCTCAGGCGTGGAAGCCGATTCGTCTTTTGGGTTTATCGGGCACCGGTTCCGGTGCTTTCATGAGTTTATGGATCGCCTCGAAAATTGCCTGAATTTCGGCATCATGTTTTTCGAGTTTGTTTTCGAGTTCCCTCAATTTGCGGGCAAGTTCTGTATTCGTAGAAAGGATTTCCCTTAGCCGTACAAAAGCCCGCATAATCGCAATGTTCACCTCAATGGCGCGGGAACTTCGGAGGACGCTTGATAGCATGGCCACGCCCTGTTCGGTAAAGACGTAGGGCAGGTATTTTGAATGTTGTCCGCGGCCGCGTTTCTTTAAGGTCACAAATTGTGACCTTAAAGTTTTTGCTTCCGTAGCCCGCAGAAGGAACATAAAATCTGCAGGAAAGCGTTTAAGGTTTCGCTTAACGGCCTGGATAAGAGCTTTGACCGGAACGCCGTAAAGTTGGGCCAGATCCCGGTCCAACATGACCTTATGGCCCCGAACGTAGAGAATCATGGATGCGATTTTTCCCAGGTGGAGCTGTTTGGGATTCATGCCGGGAAAGTACCATCTAAATTAGTAAAAGTCAATTAAAATATGTATTATGATCATATTATTATAAGATCAGGCTATCAGCTATATCGGACTCGTAGAAATATTGGAACTCATTTTCGTCACTTTTGATTTTTGGATTTTCCCATTAATCTGGCTCTAAGGCTTGTCCCACAAGGGCTTGAAGCGAATTTCCTGAAAAAAGTTCTCCCCTTTGGCTAAGCCATTTCCTGGTTTGAGACGATTTTTGTACCAAAGCCATGGAAATCATCTCGACCCGGATCCGAAATCTTGGACTTTTGACTCTGATCAAGCCTATCTTGAAGACCCTCAAAATTGGGGAAACCATCGATCACTGTCTTCCGATGAAAAATCGATGGGATCATGGCATGACTCATGGCCAGGTCTTGGAAGCTTTGGTGGTCAATCGCCTCATGAGCCCAAAACCTTTGTACCGGATCGAATCCTGGGCAGAAAGTATTGTCATCGAAGTCCTGGGGCCGGTCACGGCCACCAAGCTTAATGACCTTCGTATTGGACGCGCTTTGAATCTGCTTCATCCTCATATCGAAGCCATCGAAGCTGAAATTGCTTGCCAAGCCATTACCGAATATCAGGTCTCCACAGACATTGTTCATTACGATCCCACTTCCATCTATTTCGAAGGAGAATATCCCGAAGAAGAACTCCTCAAGCTCGGCTACTCCCGCAACCACCGGCCCGATGCCAAACAAATTCATCTGGGACTCAATGTCACTCACGATGGCTCCATCCCGATTCGTCACAGCATTCGCTCCGGCAACACCACCGACGTCACCACCGTCGATGACAATATGCAGAAACTCAGGCAAGTCGTAAAATCCCAAAAGTTTTTAATCATCTCTGACCGAGGAACCGTTTCAGCCAAGAATCTCATCGCCCTCTCCAAAGGCGGCGCCGAATTCCTCTGTACTTTATCGCTTAAAGAACCTCACAAAGCTTTGATTGCAAAAATTCAGGAGTTTCTCTATACGCCGATTCCCTTTAAGCCGAAGCGCAAATCCAGGAAAACAGTCGGAAAGTTCTGGGGTGTGGAACGTCCTCTCTGCTTTTCCTGGGAAAAAGACAATATCCAGGTCCGCGCTTTACTCGTCAAAAGTTCCATCAAGCTTGAAGTCGACCGCAAGGGCCGGGAAAAAAGAATTCAAGCCATTGAAAAACGTCTCCGTGAACTTCGAGCTAAACTCAACCGGCGCCAGTACCGGAAAAAACGTTATGCCAAAGACCGGCTGGCCACGATCTTAAAAAAAAGCCGTTTCGCCAAATACCTGACAATTTCTTTACGCGGAGAAACCAACAAACTCCGGCTCCTTGTCTGGAGAAACCAGCGCCGCCTCCGGGAAGATCAAAAACTTGACGGCAAATACATCATGGTCACCAATCTCAAAGATAAAATCGCTTGCGAACTTCTCAGACTTTATAAGGATCAATCCCACATCGAATGGAGAATCCGCACTTTAAAAAAACATCTCAAAATCCGCCCCGTCTTTCTCCACCGGGAAGAACGCATCAAAGGCCTTGTCTTTATCACCGTCCTGGCCCTCATGGTTTACTCGCTGCTTGAATTTCTCGCACGCCGTCTTGGCCTTGACTTGACGGCACGAAGCCTTTCGGAAATCTTTCAGGATCTGAGAATCGTTGAGCATCCGCGTCTCAGCTTGCTCAAAGAACAACTACCCACGTCCCTCATTTCCTCATCTCAAGAAAATTCAACCACTTAGAGAAAAATTGCCGAAAGAAAAGTGACGAAAATGAGTTATTAATTCGGCTTTCGGTTGTGAAGTTTCATCTTCCTCCACTGCCAATCAAGCTCTCGCAGGTTAATTCATCATGCCCTAGAAAACCCGCCCACGACCAGCACAAGGGAGCGCGATGATGTTTGTATTCCCGGACTCTCAAACATCCTCTATTGCCTTCCATGCCCCCGAAAACTTTGGGCGCATCTCCATATTCCCATCAACTCGTGCTTAAGATCGTTCACTTTGTTTGGGCTGATTTCCCTAGCTCGCGACCAACACCGTAGGTCTACTTTTCGCATGCTTTTTCGCCGAACGTGTCACCACGTCTCGACCGCATGAGGCTGTAGCGGATGATGCCGGTATCTTTCCGCACCTATTGAAAAATTCTTCTAATAGGTAAGACATGAAGATCATCTCTGCCAAAATGGGGTGAGCGACGGGATTTGAACCCGCAACCCCAAGATCCACAATCTTGTGCTCTGACCAAATTGAGCTACGCTCACCATGAGTGTCTACAATGACTTACGAATGGTCCGATAATTGTTTGGCGGGCTTGGTGTCCAAAAAGTGTCCATTTAGTTTACTCAAAGTGTCAAAAAGAAACACACTGCCAAAAAATTGACTCCATATAAATACCATAACTTCAATGAGATACGCAAATTAAAAGATCGACGACTAACATGAAAATTGGGTCACTTTTATAGGAATCAGGTGCTCTTTCAAATGGCCAAGTTTATAAGTGAGGGCAAAATGAATCAAAAAGCTCTCTGCTTTAGACGAGGATTTTTTAGATCCCTAAAAGGGGGGGAGAGTCCCTATGTTTATCTTCGTGTTAACTCCACATAGGGTTTGTCATTTCTCTGATTTATGACGATATGACCTTCGCGGCAGAGCCACCCCAAAGCCATAAGAGCCAAGTCCTCTCCCCCGGGAATCAGTTTGGCCATATCTGAAACTTCAAGCGGTCCCATTTCATCAAGAAGCCGCCAGATTTCCCCGGCTGTTATTCCGATTTCAGTGATCATCATTTCCAACTTTCATGCGATTCCTTATTTAATGAGCATGCCCTCCGTGTTCGTGATGCTCGTTCCCTTCATGCTCAGACGAGCGAGACTCCATGCTTTCCTGCTGCATCATGCTTTTCCTTCCCACACCCGTTCCGTGAAGAAAGACCATCCGTCCTCCCAAGTCGGCTCCCTGGGTTAAGACAGCGGCTAATACCACAAGAACCAAAAGAAAAGCCGGTTTTCCTTTTCCCGGAATATTCGCTTTGGAAAAGAAAACCCAAGCGCTTAAGGCCAGACTTATGCTCAAGACGGCGAAGCCAAGATATTGATGCGCCATCATGATCTGATGCGTGTCCCCTCCATGGGCAACTGTTTCAGCGGCTTTGAGACCTGTCCACACCGTCACCGCTGAAGCCAAGGTTCCAAAATAAAGCTCCCATTTAGCGGCCGCAAGCAGGTCGGCTTTTTTGAAAATCGTCCCGAGAAAATAGAAGGCGGTTGAGGTAAGGAGGAGCGCAATCGGAAAATGAACAAAAAGCGGGTGGACATTCATCGCTTCTTGCAATCCTCTAAGCCCCCACTCAACCTTGGAGGGATCTGTGGCGACATGCTCATGTCCTTCATGAGCCCAGACAATTCCGCTTGATGCCAACACCATAAAGAGAAAACTTACTATGGTTCTCATTTGTCCTCCTTTTTGCTGCGAACGCTTTGAATTTATTTTTTAATGTTGATGCCCGGCATGTGAATCGGCCTTATTTTCCGTGGTCGCTTGATCTTTTGCGGGTTCCAGATTCATTCCGCACATCGGACATTGTCCCGGTTTATTTTGACGAACATCAGGATGCATCGGACAAGTGTAGACAGTATTTTTATCTGTAGCCTTTGAAGCATCTTGGGGAACGGATTCTCTCTCGCTTTTTGCATGCTTCTCATCACCATGCGCCCAAAGATTTCCACCGCTTAGCGCAAAGACGGTTAACAAAATTAATAACTTCTTCATTGTTTTATCTCCTCTATTTTTTTAATGACGTTGATGTCCTTCACTTTTCGTTTCTTTATTTGGATCTTCTTTCTTTACATGTTTGCATGCTCTGCAGCCGACATGTTATGGCCCGTTGAACTTTTCTGACACCCTATTACAGTTGCGATCATGAGTGTGATTAAGAGCATCGACAGTAATGTTTTCATTTTTTTCTCCTGGGGTAATTACATTTTCATGTTTTTATGATCTTCAGGTTTGTCTGAAGACATTGCTGACCCTTGCGCACCATCCACTGAAGTTGCCTTTTGCTCCTTATTTGCAGGTTTCGCCTTTAAGGTCATGCCGCATTTAGGGCATTTGCCGGGTTTATACTGACGCACCTCGGGATGCATTGGGCAAACATAGACAATACTTTGTTCTGCGGCAGCTTGTACTTGAGCAGGCGGGCCATCTTTATAAATGGACTCGGCAACGGTTCCGGGAGGATTGGGATGCCAGCTTGCTCGTGCCTCCTCAACGTTTTTGAAATCATCACGGACTTTAAGAATGGTGAACATACCTCCCATGCCGACATTCCCAAACGGTCCTTCCCCGCCCATCATCGGCAGAGTATTTTCAGGCCCTTCCATATGGGCTGCATGCTCCGCATGTTCTCCCATGCCGGTTTCTCCCATGGCCATGTATCCGGGAACAAGTTTTTGAACCTTTTCTTCAACGCCCTCTTGGCTTACACCGATGAGGTTAGGGATATCATGCCCCATCGCGTTCATCGGATGATGTCTGCGGTGGCAATGCATAGCCCAATCTCCGGCAATGGCAATAAACTCGATATCCCGTGTTTGGCCGGGGAAGATAGATACAGTCGTCTCGGGCCATTGCGCTGATTCTGGAATATCCCCTCCATCAGTTGCTACAATGTTAAAAGTATGGCCGTGCAAATGAATGGGATGGGACTCCTGTCCAACGTTTGCAATGCGAATCCGAACCCGCTCGCCTGTTTTAGCAACCATCGGTTCTGTTCCGGGAAACGCCCGGCTGTTAAATGTGAAGATATTGAAATCGGTCATGATATTGGGGTTCGGCGTAGCACTGCCCGGATCCACGGACCATTCATTGAGAAAGATCGCGTAATCACGGTCGATTTTGGGTTCCTGCTTTTTGGGATGAATGATAAAAAATCCCATGGAACCGAGTCCCATCTGGATCATTTCATCGCCATGTGAATGGTACATTTGGGTACCGTGCTGCTTAAGTGTAAATTCATAGGCAAAAGTGTCCCCAGGAGGAATGCCTCTTTGAGTAAGTCCCTGCACGCCGTCCATACCGCTTGGCAGAAGAATGCCGTGCCAATGCACTGCGGTAGCTTCCGGAAGTTTGTTGGTCACTAAAATTCTGACCCGGTCGCCTTCAACTGCTTCAATCGTAGGACCTGGAGTCCGGCCGTTATAGCACCAGGCATTGATGGTCATTCCCGGCGCGACTTCCCATTTACAGGGTTCAACGGTGAGATGAAAAACCTTCACACCGTTTTCCATTTTCCAAGACAAAGTGTCTCCATTTGGTGTCACAACAGGAGTGTAAGGAAGTCCTTGCGCATCGGCTTTAAAATAGCCAAAACCTATTGCCCCAATAAAAAAAGCACTGATTGTAAACATGGTTATGAATTTTTTTGTTTCCATTGATTTCCCCCTCCGTGATCATCATGCTGCATGCCCTGCATGGGTTGTTGTTCCTCAACCTTAGGAAGTTTTCCCCCAACAGCCCGCTCCAGCCCGGCACGCGCAATCCAGTATTCTTTCAAATTTTCAATGTATTCCCTGTGCGCGATGATCTCATTCTGCTTTGTTAAAAGAAGTTCAAAGACGCCCTCCAGCATATAGTTATATTGCTGCTGCATGAGACGGACGATTTCCTGACGAATGGGAATCATATTCTCCTGATATTTTTCTGTAATCGTGCGCGCCGCCACGAGACGGTTTCGTGCTGTCCGGACTTCGGATAGCACCTGAATCTCAAAGGACCGGGCAGTAAACTCGCTTTGGCCAAGCTCGGCTTTAGCACGTGCACCTGCGGCCTGCTGCCAATCAAAAACGGGAACGTCGGTACCCCATTCAGGACCAGCGACTTTTTCTCCGTTTGTATCTTTCTCCCAGTTAAAACCAAATTCTGAATTCTGAAAGACCCCAAGACGGGTTGCTGTAAGTTTTTTTCTTAGCGCTTCAACCTGCTTTCTCACGGCTGCAAGATCAAGACGCTCTTTTAGGGCTTGCTCCTCCAGGCGATTTAAAGGAATTTCCACTTCTGGAAGATCGGGAAGTTTGTTTGCAATATGCCAGTCTTCTTTGCCTGAAAATCCCAGGAGTCTTGTCAAAGACTCTTTGGCATTCAAAACCTCTGTTTCACTTTGAATAAAATCAATCTCCGCCTGTTGGTGAGCGGCTTTTTCATTTTCATAATCAAGGGCTTTGATATTTCCGGCCCGATACAGCCGGCCTCCAAGCTCCGCGGCGGCTTCAGCGCCTTCCAGGACTGACTTTTGCAGTAACCTTGCTTGTTCTTTAGCCCCAAGCTCGTAATAAGCGGTTTTAACTTCTGCGACAAGACTCAAGACCGCATCCGCAACCCGGAGTTTCGCTGCATCCATTTCGGCTGCCGCAACGCGGCGTCTAAGCGGCATGTAAATCAAATCCAGAACATCGTGATCAATATCAAATTCAACGTTCGTTTCTCCGTCTCCTTTTGGGAAACGGATAAAGTTGTGAAAACGGGGATTTTTAAGAAGGCCTGCCTGCAATAGGTCAGCGCGCGCGATTCCAAGTCCTTGAAAAGTTGCCTGAAGGTCGGGATTGTTCAACAAAGCAATGCGGACGGCCTTTTCTATAGTCAATTCTTCTTCCAAAAGTGACTCTATTTCCTGGCGCACCTTTTCATCTTCTTTTTTGTCGTGAGAACGGTGCAATTTTACCTCTGCCCGCGATGAAACCATATTCTCCACATCCCGGAATTGGCGGTTCATCGTCGCGCAGCCGGAAAAGACGGCTGCCATTAGAGCAATCCCTGCTGCTATGAATAAATGTTTGATCGGGAAACTGGTCATTTGAGTCCCTTCGGTAAAATTTAAAAATTAATGTTTGAATGCTGAAAAGCAAGGCAAAGAAATAGCGTCAGATATTGACTAGGAAAGAATCAAATGCGAAGGACTAAATTCTGAAGGTAAAGCGGGGTGGAAAGACTATGGCCGGGTGGGCCGATCCCTAAAGGCGGAGATGGCAATACAGCAGAAACTTCGACGGGATTGAATCCTTGTGGTTCTGATATTTTAAAATAATTACCAGGAGCGGAAAAGATCGAGACAAACTGACCATTTACATGATTAAGAACAGCGACTATCTCTGAATGATCACATTCCGAGTGGCTATGAGTTGATCTTGAATCCCCACGGTCATGATCATGACCGTGATGGGATTCACCGTAATGTTCTGAACCTTGGTTTGAATGAGAAGAAGAATCGATTACTGGCGTCTCCACACAGCAGCAAAAAGCAGTTGCGATAGGCAACACATAAGCACAAGCAAGTATCAAGAACGCTGCTCTGTGTGATTTAAACATGGATGGTATGATACTCCTCGGAATAATCGGATTCAAGCTTTTCTATAAAAGTTACTCTTGCGCTTCTTCGATAGCTTCCCAACTCTCTTTTACGATGAAATACACCACTGCTAACGCCGCTACAGGATCGGCCCACCCAGCCATAGTTTTATGAGCCCTTAATTTGACTCCACATAAAAAATACAAAGGTCAATACAACAATTCATCTCGTTCGCCGTACCAAGCTACAGAAAGTGTTGGTGTCCAAAAAGTGTCTAAAATTGGTCAAAATCCGTATTAATTCCACATCAGTGCGAGTAGTTGAAAGGAGGAACTAAGTGGTTGGTATAAAAGGAAATGCGTTATAAATCAATGGGTTAGAAAAATTTGTCGGAACGGTTCCACAATCTTGTGCTCTGACCAAATTGAGCTACGCTCACCATAAATTAGCAAGGGTTTGGCTTAGACCTTAGCACTTGCGCCAATCCCGCGTCACTACGTTCCTGGGACTGCGAAAACGCTGCGCGCAAGTGCGGCTTCGTAGGAGACCACGACGGTCTCCTACGAGCCGAATTATGCAATAGGGCGGGCGCTTAGGCAAGCGCATTAATCCGCCTTTTCCCTCTTAAAACCCACCTTCTTGAAAAGCAATATTTCCTCCGAGCGGAGCAAAAGACATATCGCTCCGTAAATCACCATGCTCAGCCCGATAATACCGAAAAGCATCGCGGCCTTATAGGGGAAGGGCTGCGAGGGATTAAAACGGAACAAATAAAGCATGGCCAAACTCCAAAGCCCCATGACCGCGGAGGCAGCCGCAATTTTTAAAACGCTTTTCCGGAAAGGACCCCAGTCAAACGAACCGTATTTTTTCTGAAACACGAAGATCAATTGAAAAAAGTTAACGGCGCTCGCAATGGAAGTGGCCAGCGCGATGCCTCCCTGCTTGAGCGGCTGCATCAAAATCCAGTTGAGGATGAAATTGACTCCGAGTGAAACAAATGCCGCTTTGACTGGCGTTTTGGTGTCCTGGACGGAATAAAAGGCGGACACCACCACCCGGACGGCAGAAATAAAGAAAAGCCCGATCGCATAAAAAGCAAGTGCCGCGGCCGTGCGCTCGGTATCCAGACTGGTGAACCG
This sequence comes from uncultured bacterium, assembly GCA_964372875.1. GTDB lineage: Bacteria > Omnitrophota > Omnitrophia > Omnitrophales > JACQLI01 > CAYJTB01. The sequence goes on along the minus strand of CAYJTB010000042.1, from coordinate 3,050 downwards.
CCCGCGTTCGAAAAGAACGTGAATGATGGGGTCCGCCAAAACAAAAAGGCCCACCGTCGCCGGAACGGCCACCAGCGAAATGGTGCGCAGGGAAAACTGAATCGATGCCTTCAGCTCTTCTATTTTTTTCTCGGCCGCGAAGCGCGCGAGCTCCGGAAGCAAAACGGTGGCAAGCGACAGCACAAAAATCCCGAGCACAAGCTCCATCACTCGATCCGCATAATAAATCTGAGAGACACTCCCTTCCCTTAAAAAGGAAGCCATGAGCGAATCCACAAGCAAATTGAGCTGAACCACCCCCATGCCAAAAATGCTCGGCATGAGCAGAACACCCATTTTTCGAATGGCGGGATGTTTGAAGGAGATGGCGGGGCGGAAATTCATTCCGCAAGCCCTTGCCCGTGGTAGTTGGATCAGAAACTGGAGGGCGCCCCCGATCAACACGCCGCAGGCAATCCCCAAGGCGGGGTCTTGCGTCAAAAAACCGAGGGAAAATGCGGAAGCAATCACAGCCAGATTAAAACAAACGGGACTTAGAGCGGGGATCAAAAAGTGACCGAAGGAATTTAAAACGCCTGTCAGAAAGGCCGTCGAGGAAATAAGAATGAGATAAGGCGCCAGTACCCGCGTGAGCAAAACCGTAAACTCATACTTGCCTTCGACTTGACCGAAGCCGGGCGCCATCAGGCGAACGATCCACGGGGCAAATAAAATCTCAAGCGCCACAATGCTTCCGGCCGCCAAAGCAAGCGTGTAAAATCCTTTGCGGGCAAAATCCCAGAGTTCTTTGGCGGAATGTTCTGTCCGGAATTGCACGAACACGGGGATAAAGGCGGTGCTCATGGCGCCTTCCGCCACAAGCCGCCGGAATAAGTTGGCGAGCCGGTACGCCACCGTAAAAACATCCATCCCAAAACCCGCGCCCAAAATCCAGGCAAGGGACGCGTCTCGGAAATATCCAAAAATGCGGCTTAAGGTAGTGGCCAGCCCTACGGCCCCGGCCGCTTTTAAGATCCGCTCCTCTTGCATATTGAAAAAGGGACAGGTCTTCCAAACATACTGCCGGAAGACCTGTCCCTAATTTGCTCCTTTATTCCCCGCCTTCGGGATCGAAATGGACAGTCACATCCGCGCCCGGAAAACGCTCTCGGATCCGCTTGATGAGGGATTCGGTCAAATCATGCGCGCGGGCGAAATTTTCTTCTCCCCTGATCTCCATGTGAAAGTCGATAAATTTCTGAGGCCCGATTTTGCGCGTCCGTAAATTATGAAAACCGATGACACGCGGATCGAAATGGGTGATGATGCTCTCGACTTCCCTCTGCTCTTCGGCGGGAAGCGCCCGATCCAAAAGTTCGTCGACGGAAGTCCGGAGAATGGAAACGGATTGGGTCAAAATATAACACGCGATCGCGATCGCCACCGCCAAATCCCAGGCGCTTGATTTCGTCACGGCCACCAGAACAAGCGCCACGATCACGCCGCCGTTCGTCAAAAAATCAGTGGTGAAATGCAGCATTTCGGTCCCCACCACAATCGAACCTGTTTCCTGCAGCACTTTTTTCAAGCGGAGCACCAACGCAAACGTCAACGCCATGGAAACCGCCATCACGAAAATGGCCAGCGGCACGGCATGAATCTCCACACCGCGAATGAGCCGCCGGACGGATTCGGCGATCAGGAATAGACCGCTTGCAGAAATCAGCAAACTTTGAAAAAGGCCGGTCAAACTTTCAATTTTCCCGTGCCCGTATAAATGATCGTGATCCGCCGGCTTTGAGGCCTCCTTGACCGCAATCAAATTGACTGAGGAAACCAATACGTCCAAAAGCGAATCCACAGCGGACGCGATGAGGGCGAGCGAATGGCTGAACAGCCCGGCCGCGATTTTAAACACGGCCAAAAAAGCGGCGGTGGAAATCGAAAAAACAATGGCGCTTATTTTCTTGCTCGGCTTTCCATGTTCTATCGAGCTATCTTCCATTTTTCCTCTCAAGCGCGCGGCCCAGCCAAACCGCAAGTTCAAAAAGGAGCCAAAGCGTAAGCGAAAGCAAACATTGAGTCAACACATCGGTTGTCGGCGTCAAAACCGCCGCCAAAACGAATATCAAAATGATAAAGATCCTTCTCTGACGGTTCAAAGACGAAGCCGGCACAATGCCGGCCGCCATTAATCCTACCAGCAAAACAGGCAAATCAAAAGCGATTCCGAAAAGAATGAGGAGGGAGAGGAAAAAAGAAATATAGGAATCGAACGAAATGAGGGGAAACAAAAAAGGCGTTTTAAAGCTCAAAAAAAACTTCAGCGCAAGCGGAATCACCAGAAAATAGGCAAACAAAACACCGGTGAAAAAAAATAAAACCGAGGCAGCCGCAACCGCTGCGATCACCTTTTGTTCTTTTACATAAAGCGCGGGCACCACAAACTGCCACAATTGGGAAACAATCACGGGCAGCCCCAGCACCACTCCACCCGCCAAGGATATTTTCAATTTGACCATGAACGCTTCATAAGGCGAGAAAAAATAAAGCTGGTTGATCATGCCGCGGGCAGGGGCAGTAAAAAGGAGGATAACGTATTCGGAAAGAAAAAAACTGACAATCGTCAAGGCGCTCACGGAAAGAAGCACGATGATCAGGCGCTTTCTCAATTCCTCGAAATGATCGATCACCTTATTATCTTGGATTTCATTCACGAGCAGGTACATGCGCCCAGCAGGAATTGAACCTGCAACCCCGAGCTTAGAAGGCTCGTGCTCTATCCATTTGAGCTATGGGCGCGGTTCATTTTTTCTTGTCGTTTTCGGTATCGTCTCTGCCGGAAAGCGCTTTTTTAAACTCCCTGATTCCCTCCCCCAGCGCGCGGCCGAATTCGGGAAGTTTTTTCCCGCCGAACAAAAGCAGAACCACCAAAAGAATGACCAGAATTTCCAAAGGACCCGGCATGCTCATGTGTACCCCCTCTTAATGGGTAGGTCACATTTAAATGTGACCTACCTATAACTTGAGTTCTGCACTTTCCACACAATTCCTTCTCCCCCTTGGGGGAG
>CAYJTB010000041.1:0-18114 GCA_964372875.1 uncultured bacterium | reverse complement strand
AGAGAATAAGTTATTGAAAGGTAAAGAGGATCCAAAAAAAGAAATCATTTTTAATCTTTCACCGCAAAATCCAGCTCGCAATTTGCAATACGCTGCCCGCTCCGAGACGCGAGGGGGTGAACATGCCAAGGCCTTAGTTTTCGGATCGTTTTTTTGGTTAGTTTTGATGACCACAGTCGGGTGGTTTGCCGGACCTGTTTGGGTCTTTAGAATCTTGGCAGTAGGGGTAATAGGGATCGTTGTGTTCGCAATCTATGATTTAATCGTCAATCGTGCGCCACCCTCCGCACCTTTTAAGTTAATGCATTTTAGATTGGCAGAACCTATTGATGTTTTCCCGGGTCTTGAGGAGGGTGCCAGTTCTTTTACGAGGAAGTTGAAATTAGATGACGAAAAGACCCGACAATCGTTTGAGTCTCTGCTTACGTTAATGAAATTACCTGCTTCTATCTTGGATTCACCCGATCTCCCCTCCATTTATTTTATCCGGATGAAAAATACAAGCGATATTTCCGTCGGTCTCATTTATTCAGAGGGTGAAACACGTCAACTTATTTTGTTTAAAGGGGAGATAAGTTCTGGAGACACAAACGGAGAGCTTCCAAATCCTCGAACTATTATTCGTATTATTCGCAGGAAGCCGTCGAAATTTAGAAGAGGGATTACGGGCATTAAGGTTTTTCCCCACGAAGTCTATATCATTTTTGATGGCGAAAGGTCCAACTTATTTCTCTCCCCCCGCTCCGAGGCGAGACTAACCGGCCGCTCGCCGGTTAGCGAGACCATCCTGCGCTCAGAAGCGCGGGACGAGGCGAGGAAAATTCAGGGGCAAGGGAAAAGGGTAACGGGAAAAGAAGCAGCTATTTCGGGCGCTTTTACATTTCCCGCTTCCCCCTTCCCGTTCCCCGTAAAAGCGCGGGGCGAGTTGCGACTGAAATCCGGGCTACGGAAACAAATAGAAGGACTGACACGCCGGACATTTTTACGGCAAGCTGCGGTAGGACCGTTCGCGCTTGGAGCAGTTCTTTCTTCTCTTTTTAAATTTCAAGCCAAAGCGAACATTTTCGGTGTGCCTGTTTTACCGACCGTGGTGAGCATAAAGTCCAATGATCGGCGTCTTTATGTCCGTGAACGCAAACCGGACGGAACATTGGGAAATGAATACGCATTTACCGCGAAAGGCATGAACTGGTCGCCTGCATCGATTAATTCAAATCCCGATAGTAATCCCCAAGCGTTTCGCCAAGAATTTTTTAACTGGTATCAAACCGATATTCCGCTCATGGCTCAAATGGGTGTGAATGTGGTCCGTCTTTATCATGATATGGGCACCGGGCCGGAAGCTAAAGCAGTCCTCGACATGTTTTATCAATACGGCATCAAAGTGATTATGCCGGTGGATTCGCCGTATCACAAAGATGTTGCCAATGCGAATAATATTCCGCTTGTGGTCAATGCGTTTAAGGATCATCCCGCGATTTTGATGTGGTCGGTGGGGAATGAATGGGACATTAATTATTACTATGGAAAATTTTCAACGCTGCAGGATTCGATTAATTTCACTCAGCAAGCCGCGCAAACCATTAAGAGCTTAGATCCCAATCATCCGGTCACCACGATTATGGGTGACCCGCACATCCCTTACAGTCCAACTTATCATTACCATTATTTGAGTCCGGAGATTGCGCCTTGGAGAGTGGCCCTCGGCGGACCTTTCACAAGCGATATCGTCAGTCAATTAAGCGCGATTGACGTGTTTGGCTTGAACCTTTACCGCAACGCAAGTTTTACAGATGTTTTTGACCAATGGGCCAGTATTTCGAATAAACCGATGTATATCGGAGAATATGGCGCGGATTCCTATAATCACAACACGGCAGGAGAAGATCAGGCTCTGCAAAGTAATTTTAATTTGGGTTTACACACAGAACTTCATTTTATGGATGCCGCGGCGCGCACGAACGGAATTGCTTTCGGCGGATTTTTATTTGAGTTGATCGATGAATGGTGGAAGGGGGGCAATCCCGGAGTCCACAGTGTTTCCTCCGAGCAAAACTATGGTCAGCCGGATGGTTATAATGATGAAAAATGGTTTGGTGTTTTAAATATTTCCCGTGTATTGAAGCAGGCTTTCGCGGCCCTCAAAGACCGTTTTTCTCTTGCCGGCCAAAATACAATCACGCTTGTATCAAATCCCTCTTTGGAAGTGACTTCTGGCGGTACCGCAGTTATGAAAATAAATGGAAAGACTGTTTACTCGCGCGGGGGTGGAGATTTGGGAGGCCGTGGATTAAACATTGCCATCTTGGATGAAAAAACCGGAACCCGCATCAAAGAATTCCGCCATTTCGATACTTGGTGGCACCGCAATACCGGTTCCTACTTACAAACCGTTGCAAATTATCTCAATAATATTCCCTCAGGATCCATTGTTTTAATTTCTGTGGCAGATAATTCCGGTTTGTTTAGTGGGACTTCCATTCACGAGCCGATTTACCAAGCCTTAGAATCCAAGGGAAGCACCCAGGTTCGTACGGGGGCTGCGCAGACAAGTTGGGCATTGATCACAGTCAGCGGTCAAGGGAAGCTTGCTGAAACTGCCAGCACAACAGCCATTACCGCAACAACCTCCTTGACTACCGATGCGAATGCCGGAAGACGCCAATCGGTTGTTGCAGCCGTGGCCCCTCAATTTTTGTCTTTGGTGAAAAACAGCAATGGAAATTTTCAAATTAATTTTCAAAGTCAGGATGCGTTTGTTTATCAAATTGAGTACCGTGATGATTTGTCTGCTGGAACCTGGAAGATTGCGCAGCGCGGCCTTGTAGCAGACGGTACAACTACGGCCTGGACCGATGACGGTACTTTTACTGGCGGCGTTTCCAATGTCTCCAAACGTTTTTACCGTATCGCGGTCATTGACCGCGTCAACCGTTCCGAGCTGCGGATTGCTGCAATTCAACCTTTTGATCCATTGCGTTTTGCCTTACTGGAAGAACCCATTGAACGGGACGATGTCATCGTAGGGAATAGGGATCAGTCGTTAGTCGCTAGTAAACCCCCATCGACTAACCCCCATCGACTAACCCCTAGTTCGTCCCGCTCCGAAGTGAGAAGCGTTGCGGAGGTTTATGATTTTCCGGATTCAAAGGTGACGCGTTTGGTCTATGAATATGAAAATGGTGACAGCCTTGCGGTTTCTGAAGTGGGAGGGAATCTGATTTCAGCGGTGATCGGCGGACGGGAAATTTTTCATTTCACAAGAAATGATCAGCCCTTTATTGATCCTGTGACAGGTCTTGTCAAGCTCGGCGGACTGGATTTTAAATTTCCCTTTGTCGGTCGTGAACGAAATGCCGCCACCTATTTAAATTATTTGGGGCAGCCCGTGAACTTATTAGATTCGCGGCTTGTGCGGGGATTTCCTAAACATCCCAACGCGAGCTCAAAGGAAAAAGGTCCTCACGCGCTTCACGGCATGGCGGATAAAGTGAAATGGGACATCCGCGTCATCAACGAAGGCCGTTTCCCGGTCATTGAAACCCAGCTTGATACTTCCAAGTATCCCGACATTTTAAATTCCTTCGGACATGCGGTGGTCACTTTGCGCTACCTCCTTGACAGCACCGCGCGTCAAATCTTCGTGGATTACACGATTAAAAACGCAGGTCCAGTTCCGCTTAAACTCAATTGGGAATTTCATTCGCTCTTTTCACTGCCGCACCGTAACGAGTGGCAGGTTCAAATGCTGGCTCAATCCAAATTTTGGACAGACAACGAAAAAGTTATTTTAGATGGAGAGCCGGATACGCATTTATCTTCCACGCATTTTGGAGCTTATACCACACCCTTCAATGAAGACATCAATCTTCCGAGAGCGCTCAGCGAATTGGACGGGCTTGAACGGGCTTACGTGCTTAAACGCTACGGCAACGGATTTCCTGAATCTGTTTTTTTAAACCCAAGAACCCAAGAAAAAATTATTGTCCAGCATTCGATGCCGGTAGGATTCGCGTGGATTCCCTCATCCACCGGAGCGCCGCATCTTGCCAACGCGGGAAGCATTCAAACCTTGCGGGCGGAAGGCAATGCTCTCAATCGAGGAACCGCGGCGATTTTAGGAGAGGGAAAAGAAGAGTCCGGACAACTCGTGATCACGAATATCCCGGGTCATCGCACGGCACAAGACCTTCCTTTATTAGTCGACCCCTACGGACAGCCGGTTTCCACAGACGGCAAATGGTCGAAGTCACCTTCTGAGTTCGAAATTCTTTCCGCCCGCTCCGAGCTGCGACGGAATGCCCGCTCGGCATTCCGCGCAGCCGTCCCGCAGCATGGGCTGCGGGGAGAAGCGCGGGGTGAGATTCGGCAGAATAGGGTTATAAAAACGGCGGGTCAAGGTTTGGATATCCCGGCTTCCGATTATTATCCGGATGATTTACGGATCGATGCACAGAAAGGGGAGGATGGTGAATCATGGTTAGAGGTTCTCAACCTTAGAACGCGGGAGATTTTTAAAGGTACGCCGCTCAGATTTCATTCTGACGCCAATCTTGCTTTCAGTGTCTTCAACGGTCTTTTGCTTGTCAGTGCCATGAATCAATTCCGAGCTTATCGTTTAATCGATGATTCCTTGAAGCCCGTTCAAGGTTATGAGCTGGAGCGTCATCGTGTTGAGGGGGCCTCTCTTGCTTATACAGAAGAATCCGTATCTCCGGTGAACAGGTTTAAGTTTCATCAAGATGAGGCAGATCAGAAAACCGAACTGGTTCTTCAAAATCATTTAGGCGGTTCTCGGGCTGTCATTCGTTTGGATCATTTAGCTTACGAAAACCTATTATATCAAAAGATAAAATGGCTGAGTCCTGATACGCAGCGAACTTTAGTCTCGATTCCTGCCCGATGGAGTGGGCTCGGGGCCTTGGGCGCAGTCATTGCCCATTTTTTTGTTCTCCGTGTTTTGGAAAAAGAAGCCCAGACAAAAAACTTGATTCCCGAATGGTTAAAAGTTCGAAAAGTCATTACCCTCCAAGAAAACGGAAAAAAAGTCAAGCGGTCGGCTCTTACCCAGCTTGTTCTTCAAGCCCTTCCTCCTTCGGATGAATCCGATGGCCGTTCTGAATTACGGAATAAATGGGGCGTGATCTTTCCAAAGCCGGGGGGAGCCAATCCTGTTCCATCGATCAACCAAAGTGTTGCATTTTATCGAGAACTTCAACGTGGTTCTTTCGAGTCGCTTCTTTTGACCGGAAACAGTCTCGGAATTGTCTCAGCCATGATCGCAACCAATGTCATCCAGGCAGAGAAAATTCTTCCCGTCATAGGTCAGGGGTTGACGCTTGTGATGCAGTCTCTCAAAGATGTCGATTATCAAGTTTTCATGATCGAAGGCGCTGAATGGGTAGCGATTCGAGTCGCTTTAACGGAATTAAATATTCCGGCAAGCGATATCGGTCTTTTGCAGGATGCCGGACCCGCTTATGTTTCTTTTGCTTTACGCAATCAAGCGCCCAATAATCTTTCAGCTCTGAGTCTTTTTCTCCAAACAAGTTTGCCGGGAGATGATGTGCGAGTTTCTTATGGGCCGCCTCAGGTCAAAACGCCTCATCATGGTTTCGAAATGAAGGCCCAAGCAGGATTAGCCGGACTGCTTGCCCCTTTGCATTTTGATGCTCCTGATATGCTTATTGTTTCTCCTTCTTTTGGCAACCGTTTCATTACGAATGGCCAAGCCGCCATGCAGGAACTCGTGGAAGGGTTTTTTAAACCGGTTCAGTGGCAAAAAGTCCTTCAAGCTATGGCAGCAAGCGGCGTCAACGGTTTTGTGATTTTAGGGGATGATTCAAGACTTCTCGGTTGGAACCAGACCATTGTTCCCGGCACCGAACATCACATGGTTAAAGATGAAGCGTCGCTTGCGAAATTTTATGAACGCATTCAACGATCCGAGCTGCGACGGGGCGAGCTTCGAAAATCAGAGGCAAAGGAATTTCGCCATGACGCGCTTCGGCCGGATCTCAATATTTTTGATTTTATCGATGTTTTAAGACACAAAGAAATTTTACCGACCGACAGGGTTTGGGTCACAACCTTCAACCGCCCCGATATGCCCGAAGAAATTACCCATGCAGAACTTAATTTCCCCAGAGAGCCTACTGTTGTTAAAGGGCAGTCCGCCAAACCCGGTTTTGAAAATTCTTCATATCATTTTCCGATCTCAACCATTCGCAGCATCCGCGTCGAACGTCTCGAGGCACGACGTGGCGCGGGCAGCGCGCCTCGCGTGGCCGTCCCGCGCTCAGAAGCGCGGGGTGAGCTCCGGAGCGAAACTCGAATGGATTGGAGAGGGAGTCCGCTGCTTAGACTTTTCGGTTTTGGAACGAAGATGTTTAGAAAACCACAAGGTGCCAATATGGATGAGGTCGGAAAGATGAGGAATCCATTTGCCCGCGCTGCCCGGAAGGCACAGAAAGTCTTACCGCCAAAGCCGGAACTCAAAAAAGATGAACGGCGAAGTGAGTTACGCGGAGCTGTGGTGATTGTTGCTGTCTCTTTGGGTGTGGCCGCGGTCGCCGCTCTTGGTTTAATTGTTCGGCATAAGAAAAAATTGGCCGAGGCAGAAATCCAGGAACGACTTAGAAAAGTTGCCGAAATCAATAAGGATTTTCCAAGGGCTATAGAAATCTTAACAAGAGAAATAAAAAAAGGGATTCCGACCATGACTTTTCAAATTGATTGGCTTCGTGTTCCAAGAGGAACTCTTGTTGCTCTGGAGAATGGGCTCAATCCAGAAGGTTCTATTAAGGTTTTTTTGAAAGAACAAGCCGGAGGTGTTGTCCAGGTTAAAGATGGAGAAAATACAAAGCAGTTTTCCTTTACCGTTGTCTCGAGTCAAGGATCCAGGACGGGGCGGTCAGAAGCAAGGGGTGAGGTGCGTGGGCGAGCGAGAAATCCATTTTTGACGGATGTGGAGGCCCAAGTCAGGGAGGCGGGTAAAATTCTAGGAAAAAGTCCGGAAGAAATCGCTAGCCTCCTCCGTCCGAATCACCGTTATTCCAGATGGATTACGACCTCTCAAAAACTGACAAGCCATCGAAATGAACCGTTTTTTGTGGTTCGTATCCAACACAGCCAGCCGATCGGGAAAGATGGGAAGCCGGAGCCCTCCCAAGGCGGCATCCGCCTTATTCTTCCTGAAACGCTTGGAGCGGATAAGTCCGATTCTCCTTTTTCAAAAACCGTAGCCCAGTTACCTCTAACAGGTGTTCGGGAGGTCGATCAAAACATCCTCAATCGTTTTCTTGAGGGGTGGATCATCGAAGAGGCAACCGCTCTTGCCATCGGGATGAGCTTTAAAAATAAAGTGGCCGGTCTTCCCCTCGGAGGAGGCAAGGGAGCGATTGCGCTGGTCAAATGGAAATACAACACAAAAACAAGTCGATGGAAACTCGTTCCCATTAATGATGGAAAGTTTCAGAAAAAAGATCTCGCCATCATCATCCGCGATGTTGCCCGCGCTTTTGCTCAGAACAAAGTCATTCACGAAACAATCGAGAGGGGTGCACCGGATGTGAATCCTTTTAAACACATGGTATCGACGGCTGAAATGATGGGCTGGCTCGTGGATGAAACCTTGGAATATTTAATGGACCAGAATGAATATCCTTTATGGAAAACAGATCCTAAACTTCGGCAAACGTTGAGGGAAGCCAATGATGATCTTATCGGAATCGATCGTCTCCAAGCGGCACTCGTTTATGCGAAGCGGAGTGGCAGGCCCATTCCCGCCATAAGCCGCTACACGGGAAAATCAGTGGGCCAAGGCGGTTCTCTTTACCGTGACAAGGCCACCGGGGAAGGGGCCGTGATGGCCGCCGAAGCCCTCGTGCGCAAACTCGATCCAAAATTAAATTCAAGCAACCGGCCTCTTGAAGGAAAAACAGTAGCCATTCAGGGATTTGGCAATGCTGCGATCTTTGCGGCGTACCGTTTGGCTCAGCAGGGCGCCAGGGTTGTGGCCTTGAGCGATTCCGGCGGCGCCGTCATTAAAGATGGGGTTCAGTTTTTTTCGCTTGAGGAAATCGGCAAGCTGGTTCGGCTTAAATCCGGGACGACTCAGCGCAAATCAGTGGTGGATGCTATTAATAATGAAAAAGGAGATTATCGAATAGAAGGGGCCACGATTTTAGGAAGAGGAGAAGGGGGGAATAAAAAACTTTTAACCCTCAAGGTCGATCTTTTGATTCCGGCCGCGTTGGAAGGACAAATTACCAAGGCAAATGTCCGTCAAATCCAAACAAAAATCGTCAGCGAAGCGGGCAATGGAGCGACGACGCGAGAAGCCATCCAATCGCTCTCGAAACGTAAGAACCCCGTTTATGTCATTCCATTTATCTTAGCAAGCGCGGGCGGTGTGTCCCTTTCCTATCAAGAAGTTTTGCAAAATCAAAGCGGCCAATATTTAAATGAAGACCAACTGCGTCAATGGCTCGAAGGTCAAATGCGCCAAGCGATGCAAGCTGTTTGGCAGGCTCATAAGGATTACAAAGTTGACCTCGGGACGGCCGCATTTCTAGTCGGGATGAAAAAATTAACAGCTCATCGTTCCGAACTGCGCACATCTTCTATCGACCCGGATATCCTGCTTGAAGAGGCGGGAATCCCCCTTACTAAAGACACTCCCGTTGTTCCCGGAGGAACTTACATTTTACGGGGGGACGAGCTTGGACTTGTCTTGGAGGGTTCTTCACGAAACTTAAAGGTTGCAGATTCTCAATTGGCCGTAGAGTTTTATGACAAATCGGGAAACCCGCTCTCCGGAAGAACTTTAAATGAGTTTTCGCTTTTCAAGTCGACTATTTCCATTAAAGTCATTCCTAAAGAAGTCGCAGAAGAGTGGCTTCGTCAAGCAAGGCAAAAGGCCGCCGCCTTAGAGGAGGCACTTTTAAGAACATCACCACCACCCGCGTCGGAACCAAGGTCAGAATTCAATAGAGAAAAGCCAAACGTTTTTACAATGGCTGGATTGGCGCTTAAAAAAACAAATAATAGCCCCACCTCGATATTTATTTACCCCACAACTTGGAGACTTTTTAGCGACCTTTCAAGGCATCGTATTCCTGACTCAGGTGACTTTGATTCTGCCACGGTTCGAGGAATCGTGTTTGGTTTCTGGAATCGTTATCATGAAAGAGAAGAAGGAAACTATTGGTTTCATAATGCGTCGCTCGTAGAATTGCTTATTCTATGGAAATTCCTTCGCGTTCAGACACCTCATCGAGCCCACGCACATCATCGAAGCCTGGTAGACTTTCATTTCTTTCTTCGTTCAGGGTCGAACGTAAAGCCCCAGGTGCTCCGTGTCCTTCGGGATAAAATGGATGCCCATGGAAAGTTAACAAAGGAAGCTGTGGAAGAGGTCCTTCGTTACGTTGCCACTCCCCGAGGGCGTAGTAAAATTATTAAGAGGTGGCTCGATAAGATTGAAGAGCGGACGGGCATCAGAAATGTCCATGTGATTCAAGATTGGATTCGCGCTGCGGTGCCCCATGTTGAGGTTCTCATCAAAAATGAATTCCCCGATCTTTTTCGCCGCTCTGAAACTCGTACCGCGGCGGCCGAAACATTCCAAGTTCGTGTTCGGGCTGGAACTCCCGTCGGGTTGACAGATGCCGGCCTTACCGAACTGATTTTGAAAGCAAGAAAGGAGGCCATGGGAAAAGGTTCCGTTGTTCCCAATGAAATTCAACCCAAACCTGAAACACAGCAGGATATTGTGAATCGAATTCGGCAGCTCAATCAAACACAAAAACTGGGTTTAGATCTTCAACATTTGAATTACAGAGTTCTTATAACACGCACTCGTAAAGGCGAAACAGTGATTAGCCTATATTCTCAAAACATTCGAAAGCAACCCTCGAGAAAGGCGCCTTTAGCAAAATCGCCTCGACAGGCAGCAGCTCGCTCCGAGCTGCGACAGCCCGCGGAAAGCGCGGGCCGCGCAGCCGTCCCGCGTTCAGGCCGTGACCTTAATGGTCACGGCACTCCGCGCGGGCCCGACGCCCGTCGCTTCGAAGCGCGGGGCGAGCTGCGGCCGAAATTCCATAATTTCGGCACTCCGCGTGGAACTGGACGTTCCGAGCTGCGGCAGGATACAATTCTTGGAAAAACTTCCCATGGAATTGAATACGGAAAGGATGAAAAGGGGGCTTTTATTCGAGTGATGACAGCCCCCTCAGATAAATTTTTAAAGATTCCTCTTTATGCTCTTCCGGGTATAACCCCTCTTGAAAGAGCTTTGTATTTGTTAGGGCGACTCCAAAACACGTTTAGAGTCCTGGCGGGTGAAAGTAAAGTTCGGTTCACGAAAGGCGCAGGGACTGATCCTATTTTAGAAATTAAAGATATCGCAACCGGAAATGAACAACAGATTCGGTTCGAGTCGAATGATTCCGCAAAGCAGCTGGCCGAGGCCTTGGATCCTTACATCCTAAATTCGAATCAACCTCCTGCAGTTGCACTAGCTCTTTTCCCGTCCCCTGCTCCAGCCCCTCCTGCCGAGGCTGATGTCGCGGCTCCTGTTCCAGCGCCTGCCGAATCGTCGGTTGCCGCCTCGCCGGCGGCGAAGCCGGTGGAAACGCTCGAACCCATTCCAAGCGATGATTTTGAGGCCATGGATTCGGAAAAAACTTACGGCGGTCCCTACCGGTTTCCCATCGCAATGCTGCCTGCGGGGCTTGAAGATAAAATCGTTTGGGTTTTTTCCGGCAAGGATTTGGGTGTCCTTCTTCAGGGGATGAGTGCGGAATTATCTCCCGAGATCCGTGGCACATTGGCAAAAGCCGCCCTTGAAGAGAATGCCTTTTTTGTCCTCCCTCAAAATATCACAACGCCCCAGAGTTTGATCCGCTTGAAGGAAGGAAATGAAATCATTCTTGGGCGCGACGAAGATAATCATGGAAAGGTTCTCGGCTTAGTTCATCCGAGTATTTCTCGTAAGCATGTAAGCATCGAATGGCGGCCGGGGAATGTGATTGCAATCAAAAGTTTGGGTTCAAACGAAACCGCCGTCCGCTTGCTGGGTGAAACGCAGCAGAATCGTTCGGAAGTGAGAAGCAATCTCCCGGCATTGGATGATGTCGCTCTTAAGAGGATGCGCCAAGCAATTCAGGCGGCGATCGATAAAATTCACGGTCTCATTGTTGAAGCGGAAAATCGGCGCGAAAGAATTCGCCCGAGTCAATTTGATCCGCTGCAAAGGATTCTATTTGAAATCGGTCACGAAGGAAAAGTGTCAGAGCAAGACTTGAATGCCTTGAGAGGAGATTTTTCAATCGGCCAAGGGAAAGACCGTAGCGTTATTTTGGAAGGCGTAGAATCTTGGATTTCTCTCTCCACTTACAAAGAAGGCGCTGCCGATTTCGAAAAATTCGGCCGGGCATTCATCGATCTTCGCCGTGAAGCCTATCATCGCTGGATTGATAAGGATGTTCATCGCTATCTTTACTGGGCTGTGGCCGGAGTTATCTTTCCTTTGGTGGTCCTTTTTTTCCTTCCTATAGCGATCCGCTTCGTATTGCATTTTTTTCACGTGACGCCGTTCAAGATTCTGAACTCGCTGGCCTCTTTCTTACAATTTTTAGTTCTTGCCTCCGGCCTTTTTGGATTCTTAACAGTCGGCAGAACGCGGGCAGAAGGCGATGTCCTCGATCGTTTACCCTTTGATTTGCAGCGGGCTGTTGCGAAAATAAAAGAGTTTCATGAACATAGAGAGTCTCATGAACGTTCCGAAGTGCGTGTCGAAGTTCCCATTGTGGAAACAAACCGCGGAGGTGAGGACCTGCGGAGTTTTGCGCGACGCTTTAAGGAGAGTCCGTCTGCTGCCGGCCCTCAAGATTTTCAGCGTCTTTTGAACGCTGTCACTCATCCGGATGTTTTTGTGCGGGAAGAAAGCATTCAAGTAATCCGTCGTATCATTGAGGTTCAACCGGAATTAATCGACAAGTCTACGGTTGAAGGCGTTAGAGGGCGTCTTGGTGCTCGTCACTCTGAGGATGAGTCGCTTAATCGAATGATTCATCGCGCCTTACTCAAAACCATTTTTTATTTGCTCGAAAAAAAACCGGATCTGACAGAAGCGAGCGATTCAGACCTTATGGGAGAGGTTTTGGAGCTAAGGGGTTCCCATCCCCATGAAGAAAGCCTTTCTGAGGCTGTTCAAGCGGCTCATCAAGCCTATCATTTGTACCTGACGAAATCGACAGGAGCTCCAAAGCCGCGTTCCGAGCTCAGAGCCAAGGTTCTTGTGATTTCATCCGATCCCGCACGGCGGGGATTTTTGGAGGGGGCATTCAAAATATTGCGGGATCAGCGTAAGGTTGTTGCAGAGGGTTCAACTCTGGAAACCATTGAAAAAATTCAGACGGCTCTTGAACAACTCAAACAGAGTCCGGATTCTTTTAAAGGTTTTGATCTTATTTTAATTCAACCTTTGCGCAATGAAACAGCAGTAGCGGAGTTGCTTGGGAATGGAATTAAGGGACTAGCTCCAAACACTCAAATCGTAAGTAAAGCCGAAGAAATTCCATTTTTGATCGAGCAATTGGAGACCCTCCTAAAATCCAAACCTCAACCAGTTTTAGAAACCGAGGCTCTAATTTCAGCACCGCCGGCTGTTATTAGTTTGCCTAGCGATGCGATTCAATTCCCCGAGGGAACCAATGCCCAAGTTGTGGAAATCATTAGTCAGGTTATTAACCATCAAAGGGCCCAAACGCCTTGGAATGTAAATTTAGTTGTCACGTTGAGCGACAAGAGGGTTCTCATTCTTATTCCGCCGCAAACGGTGAATGATTTAAGCCGTCCTACGCATTTAAAAGCGAAGGTAGCGGGAGGAGAAGAGCAGGAATTTGATATTCAGAATATTTCTGCTATCAAAATCGTAACCCGTGGCGTGTCTCCAAGACGCGCTGAACTGCGAACGACCTCGAAAGCAGCGATGATGCTTCGGAACGGCCTAGCTCGTTCGGGCCGGCGCGTCACCGAAGGTTTAACGGCGGAAGAAATCAGACAACAATGGAAAATCGATTACCCAGCGCCCAACTCTCTCAGACTTACTGATAGAGATATTATCCGGGCCCACGAAATGCTTGGAATTCCGGCCCCACGCTCGGAGGTTCGGGCGGGTTCAATTCATCCGCAAGCGGATGAATTGGGTAAGAGCCCTCTTGTGATTGCCTCTCTAGAAGTGGCGCGAATCTTTACGGGGGGACTCATCCGTTTAGCGGAGTTGGATCGGGCCTTGGAGCTCGGAAGAAAAGGAATCGAGCAACTGACAGAAGCCTTAAGCAACGCTTTGGGCGGCCGGACCGTTTATGCCGAAGCGCTTGGAATTTTTCCCGGGACACGTCGTTTCGGCGCCTCGGAATCCAAAATCGCTCCGTTGGTTTCTGATCGCCTTCGCAGCAACAAACAAATCATTGCCCCGTTTGTTCGTATCCGAAATCTAGAAAATCAGGAAGCGATCCGGCAGATTCTGGAGGCCTCCAAACTTTTAATCGAAACGAATCGCACGCGAGCTCACCATGTTGTGCTTGTGACCGATCGGGATGAAGATGTGGATCTGTTGCGAGATTCAGTGATGGAATTTTTAATGAAGACTTATCCTGAAAGTGTCCAGAAAAGGAATGACCTTTTTTCGAGAATTCATGTCTTTCAGGGTTCAAATCGTCTTATCTCAAGTTTCATTCCTAGAGGTTCTTTGACCGCATGGGTCGATTGGGTCGAGGAACCGGGCGCTAAAACTCTTGTGCCTGAACGGGCCCGTGAGCGTCAAGTCCATGCCAATGAACTTGCGGACGGGAACATTCTTAGTTTTAACACTAAGGACAACGGATTCGGTGCCTCCCTGCTTCAAGCCGCTACGCTTCTGGTGGACCCTGTTAATAGCGGACTTCAAAAGTCTCCGCAGGGTTATTTTGTTCAGAGCTCCAAGGCTTCTTACTTAAACTTTGCTCAGATTTTCGAAAACTTGTCCCATCTCGCCGCCTCGGCTTAATAAGGTAAAAGAAAAACAATAAAAAAACCGCTGGACTGATTTCTCAATCCAGCGGTTTAAAACAGCGGGCCAAGTTGACACCCAAAAAGAATATAACTCAAAAATGACACACTGTCAAAAAATAACCTATACGCGGGGGGTGTGGGAGTCGAACCCATTCCCCGAAGGGAATCCAGGGTGTCAACCTAGCCTGCATACCGACGCGGTATCACCCTCCGCTTGTTGCGAGCTATTTGACCCGAGGGGAGAATAGTTTAAAATTTATAATTAGTCAATAATAATTTTATATAAATTAATATTTCCATCGCTTGACACCCCCCTCATAAGCCCCTATAATCCCTCCCTTTATCGGACGTTCGAGGAGCTATATGATTCGAAGTATGACGACATTTGCCAGGAGCGCAGGAACAGCCCGAGAAGGGGGATGGACGGTCGAGATTCGTTCCATCAACCACCGTTATTTTGATTTTTCACTGAAACTTCCGCCTTCCTTGGGGGCGCTCGAGGGCCGTATCCGGGAGCTCGTGCAGTCCCGCATCCCGAGGGGGAAGGTGACCCTTTCCATTGGCCGCAATTCAGGCGAAAATGGCGCCGCTGTTTCCTTAAATGAAGAGGCCCTGAAGCTTTATTTGGGGGCCGTGAGCAAACTTAAGAAGCGATATCGCCTGAGCGGTGATTTTTCCGTGGCGGATCTTCTGAGACTCCCGGGGATTTTTTCAGCCGGCCATGCGGAGGAAAATGTCGACCGAAGCTGGCGGGACATTCAAAGGCTTCTCGATCGCGCACTGAAGCAGGCGATTCATCTCAAAGAGGTGGAGGGAAAAAAGCTTGCGGCGGACATGCTTAAACGGCTTCAGGCCATCCAGAAAGCGGTCTTGAAGATCGAGTCGGCGGCTTCCGGGAAATCAAAGGAAATCTTTCAAAAATTATGCGAGCGGGTTGACGCACTTCTTACGGATAAAGAAAAGGATATTGAACGCACCCACCGCGAGGTGGCCTTCCTCGCCGAGAAAAGTGATATCACGGAAGAAATCGTGCGGCTCAAGAGTCATCTCGGGCTCTTTCGAAAGCGGCTTCAAAGCGGCGAGGAGCTCGGGCGCGAACTTGATTTTCTCTGTCAGGAGATGAATCGCGAAGTCAATACCATGGCCTCGAAGGCCCAGTTGTTTGAAGTTTCAACCGAAGTCGTGTTTATTAAAGGCGAACTTGAAAAAATCCGTGAGCAAATCCAAAACATCGAATAATTTCCCCTCCTCCCAACCCTCTCCCCGGGGGGGAGAGGGAAGGGTGAGGGAGCCGAAGGAAGGCATATTCATCATCATTTCAGCCCCCTCGGGCTGCGGGAAGACCACCATCGTCGAGCGCTTTCTTAAGAGGCATCCCGAGTGGGTTCGTTCTGTTTCCGTGACCACCCGGCCGCCACGCCCCGGCGAAAAACAAGCCCATGATTATTTTTTCGTCTCCGCCGATGCCTTTCGGAGGATGGAGGTCCACGGGGAGCTTCTGGAATCGGCCAAGGTGTTTGATCATTTTTATGGAACGCCTCGGGACTTTGTGATGGATCAGGTGCATCAGGGAGGCCGTGTGGTCCTGGCGATCGATGTGCAGGGGGCCCGTCAACTCAAGAAGGGTTTGGATAAAAAAGCGCCGCTCCTCACTGTTTTCATTTTACCTCCCTCGGTGAAGGTCCTGCGGGACCGCCTGGAGGGGCGCAAGACCGAATCGCCGGCCGAGATCCAGCGCCGGATCGAAATTGCGCAGGAGGAAATTAAAGAAGCCGGATCTTATGACTATACCGTGGTCAACCAGAATTTAGATCATACCGTAGATGAAATTGAAGGTTTTATCGAAAAGTTCGAAAAAGAAAGGAGAAAACGATCCCATGCCGTACGTACCGCTTGAGAAACTCATGAAAAAGGATGGAACCAGCCTTTACAAGCTGACACTCGCCGCTGCCCAACGCGCCAATGAACTGGCGCAAGGGGCTCAGCTGCTTGTGAAAACCAGCTCCAAAAAGGTTTCTACGATTGCCTTGGAAGAATTTGCCCAAAGCAAAGTCCGTTATGAAGAAGTCAAATCCAAAAGCAAAAAAGCTTCAAGCTAAAACGATCCTCCTTATCTTGACGGGGTCGATCGCCGCTTACAAGGCTGGCGACCTGATTCAGGCCCTGCGGGAGGCAGGTGCGCGGGTGGTCTGCGTCATGACGGAGTCGGCCAAGCAGTTTGTGACACCGCTTGTCCTGCGCGCCTTAAGCGGGGAGAAGGTCTATCATGATTTTTTCTCCGCCGAGACACCCTATGATGTGCTTCACACCTCGTTAGCGGAGGAGGCCGATCTCGTGCTTGCGGCCCCTGCCTCGGCGGATTTTATCGCACGCCTTGCCCACGGCATGGCAAGCGATCTCGCGAGCTGCATCGTGCTCGCGACCCGCCGCCCCGTCGTGGTGGCCCCGGCCATGAATGATCAGATGTATTCCCACCCTTTGACGCAGGAAAATATTCAAAAGCTTAAGTTGATCGGTTATCGTTTTATTGACCCCGTCATCGGACCTCTTGTCTGCGGGAAAGAGGCACTGGGGCACGTCGCGGAACCGGAAACGATCATTCATAGATTGATACAAATTTTGAAATAAAATGTAGGGGCGGACCTGCGTGTCCGCCCAGAATTCACGGGCGAACACATGGGTTCGCCCCTACTCATGTCTTCAATCATTCAAAAAAAAATTCTCATTACTGCTGGTCCAACGCGTGAAATGCTGGATCCGGTTCGGTTTATTTCCAATCTTTCCACAGGGGAAATGGGCTATGCGCTGGCCCGTGCCGCCCGCTCCAAAAAATATCAAGTCACATTAATCAGCGGTCCCGTAACCCTCAAGGCCCCCCCAGGTGTCCGCTTGGTTTCCATTGTAAGCGCCCGAGATCTGCAAAAGGCCTGCCGCCGTTTATTTCCCCAGCATGATGCTTTGATCATGACAGCCGCGGTCTGTGATTTTACGGCGGCCTCCCGGCATCGGCATAAAATTCATCGCATAAAAACAAGGCGGCTTTCCTTGAAACAAACGCCTGACATTGTGGCGGGGCTGGCCCGCGGGAAGGGGAAGCGAAAAATCATCGGATTTTGCCTCGAAACGCAAGACTGGATCGAAAATGCTGCGAGGAAGCTCGCGAGAAAGCATCTTGACGGCATGGTGGCCAATTCTTACAGAGCCGGCCATGTCCCGTTCGGAAATCGAAGGATTACGGCGGCGTTGATCGCTCCCCAAGGAAGGCCCGTTTATCTCAAAAATCACAGCAAGGGGCAAATCGCAGCCAAGGTTCTTAGCTGGCTTAACCGGTTATGAAATGATTTTGTTTGATGCCGAAAATCGATATAATACGCTTGTTTCAAAACCTGTGTTATCCGTACCCTAAAATCTCAAGAGGAGGTTGGTCATGAAGGTCCATTCTAAATTCACATCGATCATGCTCATTCTATTCTTTCTCGCCGCGGGTTGCGCGACCGAAACGGGCGGTCTCTCGGAGCGCGAAACAGGGGCGCTCTTGGGAGGAGGTCTCGGCGCCGGTCTCGGAGCTATCGTTGGAAATCAGACGGGCCATGCGGGAGCCGGTACCGCCATTGGAGCGGGCACGGGTTTGCTCGCGGGCGCTCTTGTGGGTGAAGCGAATCGACGCAATAAAGAAGCCGTGAAAAAAGAATTGCGGCAGGAGATGATGCAGCAGCAATATCAGCCGCAGTACGCGCCGCAGCCCTATACGTCCACACCCCAGACTCAGACCTATACTCCGCCGACGACTCAAGGCCAGGAAATTCACACCAAATACAATGCCCGCACGGGCCAAACCTTTCCCGAAAGATACAAGTACGATCCTAACACCGGCGAAGAATTACAGTATTTACGATAATTTCAAAAGACGAAGAAGGGTAGGGTCTTATTTGTGCTACCTTTCTTCGTCTTTTCATTTTAATCCACCATTCAGTTCAGGCGCGGTAGCAAAGTGGTAATGCACGGGTCTGCAAAACCTGAATACGGCGGTTCGATTCCGCCCCGCGCCTCCAA
>CAYJTB010000040.1:0-18167 GCA_964372875.1 uncultured bacterium | reverse complement strand
GCGGGCGTGGAAGCCAAAACGCTTGAAATCCTTGAGGAACTCTCCCGTGTTTACCAGGGCGAGTCGAGGAGCGAGTTAAGAACAGGTGAGGGAGGAACGAAGGCACGGCTATGGAAGGGGATCGAAGCGCTGGGATGGATCGGCATTGGAACCAGTTTTGTCACGAGCGTCTATTCTTTACTCTTGTCCGGGAATCCCGAAGGGATCAGCATTTTTGGAAAATTTGTAAAAAATGTTCTGATCGAAAGCTCGATCCTGCTCGCCCTCACCGTTGCGGTCACTCAATTAAAAGAAAAATTCCGCCTGAAGTTCCTCATCCTTTCCTTGGCCACCGTGGTGTCCTTCTTCGTTTCCCAGCACTTACATTTCGGATCCGTGTCTGCGGCCGCCCTTTCTCTATTCATCCTTTCGATCGCTCTCCGAGTCCCTTCCGTTTTCACCGGAGTTTTTTCCTCTCTTTGGATTGAAAATTCTTTTTTCGGTGCGGGGAGGTCAAAAAGTGAAATCTATCAAAACGCTTTTCGAATGGCGCTCGGTTCCATCATCAGCGGTTACGTCCTCTATGTCCTTTTCCTTCCTTTTATCGTGACACTTCCGGTGAACTTGCTCACCAAAGTGATTCTGGATGCCGGATTCTTCAGCTTGATGAGCATCACGCTTCTGGAGGTATCGATCAGCGCGGCCCTTGTGAAAGAACTTCATTATTTTCATAGCACCTCAAGCCCTGCCTCAAAAGCCGCCCGTTCGGAATTGCGGATTGATTTTTCAAAGCCGGCAACTTTAAAGGCCATCGCACTTTATGTGGTCACCGCGATGTCTTTTGCGACCATTCTCGCAAAGCAGGTTCTGGAAATCCATCACGTCAATCCTTTCGCCTATATCGTGACGCTTTTTCTCGGATCTGTAACTCTCACGTTTGTGCTTTTGATCGGTCAGATCTATTGGAAGACAAGGAGCGAAGGTAAAAAATTTATTCAGCAATGGCGTGAAGAATACCGAGGGCGCTGGAGCCTGACAAAAGGTGAAGGTACGACTTACGATCAAGAGCTCGATGGACTTGACCGCGCTCTCATATGGTCCAATGCACTGCTGGGAACAACGATCGGAACTTTTCTCTATGCATACGGAATGAAGACGGTCCTTCTGCCGCAAGTGTACGCGATTATTTCAACGGCAGGTCTTGGACTCAACATTCTCCTAAGTCATTTTCTGTTTGGCGTGCTGGCTAAAAGAGATCTTGAAAAAATCAAGGCGCGTCACCTTTTTGGATTTCTTCTGGTAGGTCTCGGACTTTTTTGGACTTTATCAGAGCTTGGCTCCGGTGATCAAGCGAAAGAAAATAGGAGCTTATCGGCGACGCTTTTGAAGGGTCTTTCTTCTCCCGGAGTCCTTCAAGTGGCCATTTTCGCCGTGACCGGAACTATTCAAACGCTCGTTCAAAAGTATTTGATCGGGATTCGTTATGCGAAGCGGCCCGAGATCCAAGCTCATCTCATTCCCATCATGATCAAAATCAGTTATCTCTCAGCCCTTGCTTTTGCCTCGACGATTTTTATTTTGGGAATGACGACAGGTCTTTTGGGATGGACACCCTTTTTACCGGAACCTTTCAAGTCCATCGCCCAGTCCGCCGCTGACCTTATGCATCAAGGCAGCTTTGCCTTGATTGCCCTGGATTTTCGCATTCCCTTGCTTTCCCTTATTTTTGTTTCGTCCTGGTACTTAGTTTATTACCTTCATCAACATATGCCCCTTTCCGATCTCACCTTTTTCCGGGCGCTCACGCCTTTTATCACCCTTGCTTTTGCCTTTTTTGTCTTGGGAGTTTCTGTTTCATCCGGGCAAATTTTTTCGGGAGTTCTTGTGGCCTTGGGTGTTTGGTGGATTGCCCGGGAAATGAATGGAAAAACAAGGGAACAAGAATCGGTGAGCTCTCATTCCGGCGCGGCCGCGCCACGTTCAGAAGTGCAGAGTGAGATCGGCTCAGTTAAAACCAGATCTGAGTTAAGAAACGGCAACCCATTACTGAGCGTGGCATTGCGAGAGGCTGGTCTCTTAACCAAAGAAAGTGGTTTTCATGAATTCGATCGCCGAGCTGTTGTTTTGAAACAGCATGAAAGCCCCCCTCCTGAAAAATTACCGGCAAAACTTTCCCGACCTTCCGAGAAAAATCTTGTGGAGTTTTTTGCTGAGATACGTCAATCCCGGGAGGCGGCAAAGTTACTTGTCCAAGATGAGCCTGTGGATGATGAAACGCGCCGAACCTTGATTTCTTCCATGAGAGAAAAAATAAAACCTATCGACCTGGTGACGGATGCTGCCATCCGTGAAGCTCTTGGTGAACTCAAAAAGTCCGCCTGGCACCTTTTCCCAGGAACTGTCATCCAAGAGGAGATGAAAGCGGCTCCAGAAGTAGAGTTGAGTTACAAGCCCCTAAGGGCTGCAAAACCAACGCTGATTTTTGCGGAGGATTTCATCGGTCATCCTCAAAAGGAGGTGGCTGCCGCATTCCTTCTCGCAGAGATGACGAAAGGAAAAATAACCGAAGAAAAAATCCTTCAGCTTTTCGGGCTTAGTGGGAAAAATTATACACAGTTTAAAACGAGATGGATTGCAAGAAGAACTCTGAGCGCCGAAATCATTCCGGTTATTTACAGTCTTCTTGAAATCAAGAATAAATGGGATCAGGGCGAATATGGGCCTGCCGATGCTGTCGACAATAATCCCCAGTTTGACGCAGATGCGACGGAGGCGGTGCGGCGCGCTTTACCTATCAGGTTGAAACCTTTGTCCCGAGACCGCATGCTGCCGGGCCGGCCGAATCTGACGATAACGAATTATCGAGATCTTTTCAAACTTCTCGATGAATGGGGTGTCTTTCAAACAGTCCTGACGAATGCAAGCCAAAAATTCAAACAAGCTATTCTTGCCGAGGACTTTAAGCTTGCGCTTCAGGCGAGGTCCTACACCGCCGCTTTTCAGTACTTGCTCTTGACCTACACGCGGGGGCATGATCCTGATTGGTATAGGGTGCTGACAACGGCTGAAAATGCGCTCATGAAAAGAGCGGGCGATGGTTGGATCGACCATGCGAATGAGCTTAAGGCCGAAATTTTGGAATGGCTTTCTGCGGTTGAAGAAGGTATGGCGAAGGATCATTTGAAAGCCATCGAAGCCAAGGTCAATGCACTTGATGAATTTCGAAACCACATTGAAACTTCTACGAGGGTTTTGGGTTCGAGTGATTTTTATGCGACAGTCAGGTCGTTAGAAGCAATCACCTTGGAGGCAAGGGGGGCCATTCTTAAATTGAAGGAAAGAAAGGGAGCGCGCCACCCGGCTCCAACTGAAAAAAGTCCCGGAATTTTATCTGAACCCTTCAGTGACCCACATCCTTCGCGAGAATTTCACCCCGGCGAGGAACGGGTTCTTAAATATATCCAAGCCCTCAAGGAAGTTTTGAACGTGGAATATCCTGAACACCCCGATTGGGAAATAGTCCAGAAGCTTGTCCTCAAGGCAAAGAGTGAAAAGCTTAGTGTCAGTGAAATTTTACAGCGGGTTCTTCACCAGCTTCGCTACAGCACGGATCCTGGCTGGGGCCAAGTCGGTGTCGCCCGTTGGGGCAAGATGACGCAACTTATCCGGCATCTGCTGCCGACAGTGCTTGAGCTCAGTATTTTTTACGATGCTATCGAATTTATTCTCGATGAATTGTCTGAGCCCATTAAGTCGTTAGGTTTTCTCCGCTACCGGGCGGATTATTTATGGAAATTTCTCACAGAAGTGACCAAGGCACACCCATCCTTTTTAAACCGAGAAATAAACGCTCGAGTTATTCCCAAACACATTGAGGAAATAAAGGAAATCGATCTAGCCTTCCAAGCCGAGCTTAAGGCTCAGGAAGGAACACAACCCTCACTTTCTCCTTCGCGGGCCGAGCTGCGACAGCCCGCGGAAAGCACGGGCCGCGCAGCCGTCCCGAGCTCAGAAGCGCGGGGCGAGATGCGAAGTCATTTAGGAAATCTTTTGCGGAAAAAGGTCGGGATCGCATTTTCTCAAGTTCCATCTTTCGCTGAAAGAACAGAGAAAGGTGAATTGACACTGAGCCGAAGCGCAAAAGATTCGGTTTCTTTAGAAGGCATGGAGTTTCGCCTGCGGCCGCTTTCCCCGCGCGAGAACCAGCGGCTCGCTAACGATCAAGGGCTGAGAATTATGTTATATCTTGCCAAGAAGTTTAAAGTGAATGGCGCGGTTACCGAACGTATTGAGATGCAAATGCGTAATCTGCAATCAGGTGCAGGGTCCAGCTTTGATAATTTCAAACTCGAGTTTCCGTCTCCTTATATCCATCCTTCTCACCCGGAAACCAAGATTGTTTACGGAAATTACTATCTTCCGAAAGTCAAGGACTCCGGTCAAAAAATGCCGGTTGCCATCATCCCAAGTTTTATGGATCTGGATGGGTTTGCAAAGGCCGTAGCTTTTTATTTAGCGTCGCAAGGAATCGCAATCTTGGAAGTGAATATTCCCTATTACGGTGAACGGGCTCCTCCGGAAATACGCAATCTTTCCACGGATGAGAGGTTTGCGCGGATGCATTTTAATCTTGAACAGTTTCGTGCTTATATCCTGCAAAGCGTGAGCGATCTTTGGGTGGCATCTCGCTGGCTTGCTTCGCGGCCCGAAATCGATCCTGAGCGGATCGGGATCGTCGGCAATAGTATGACGGCGACCCTAGGCGGTATTCTTTATTTGCTTGATCCGAAGATTCACGCATGGGTTCCGATTGCTCCGGCCCCGACTTATTCTGCGGCATATTACGATTCCGGCAAGTATCCGCAAACTCGCCAACTATTCGTTTGGCAAAAAATTTTAAAAGAAGATTTTGAAAAGGCGACTCAAGAGTTCACCCTTCTTGATGCAGCTAGGCATTCTTTGAAGGCGCCGAGACATGTCCTTTTGGCGGTTGTTTCAAACGATGAGATCATTCCTTATCCCGATTCCAAAAGGTTGCGGCAGTTGCTCGGTTCACCGAGGACGATTGTCGGAAAAGGAGATCCACAGTCAAGGAGCAATCATCTTACGGGGCTCGTTCCCAAAGTTCACAAAATTTTTCCTGCCATGGCCGCGGTCCTTTCGAATGCTCCTCGCTCCGAAACGCGGAATGAGCCCGAGGGAACTAAAGAAGGAAAGGCGTACACCTTAACGCCGCAAGGTTTAGTCAGGCTTTTTGAGGATCATGAAATTCGAGCTCATTACAAACTGTTCAGTCAACGCACAGATTTAAATTATTTAGAAATCTTGGTCAATGGGAAGTGGAAAAATATCCGTCTGCCTGATATACGTTCGGTCGCGAATGCTTTTGGAGAAGTTAAAGAATTTTTCGAAAGTTTAAAGCCTAAGCTTCAGCTTCAGTTGGATGGGAATCGCATCCTCGTCCAGCCGAAGGCGCCGCCCGAAGTGGGCAAATCAACAAAGGCGGGCTCTGACCCACGCCTAAGGGAAAAAAAATGGAAACGCCCCTTTTTATCTTTTCTCCTTGCAGGTCTGGTTCCGCTGTTGGGATCTGCTGCTGAGCCGTCTTCAACCAAGGAGGCTCAAAAAAAAGATCGACGGCTTGAGATGGTCCGGGAAGATCTTAAAAGTGGAAAAGAAAATCAAATCAAAACCGCGCTCTACTTTATCGAGACTCAGCACTTAAAAATCACAAGCAAAGATTTGGAAGTCATTTGGGAGTCTCCGGACCGCGAGATTGTTCTAAGGGGACTTCGGCTGGCGCTTGCCGCAAATCTTACCCTTCCCGTTCCGACTCTTCAAAAACTTTTAGATGTCCCAAGTTCTCCCGTTCAGTTTGAGGCCCTGAAAGGATTGAATCAGCGCGGCCAAGAAGTTCCAGAAGAAAAACTGCGGCGCTTGACCCAAAGCGATCACGGGGGTCTTGTCATGATGGCTCTCGACATGATGGCGCGGCAAGGTGTGGCGCTAAGTTCGGAAGAAGAAAAAGAAATACTCTTGGCCCACTCGGACGGCGATCTGGTGGCGAGAATGCTGAAGCGTCTTCGGTTTACTCTGCCTGACGATCAGATCCTCAGTTATTTAAATCATCCGAGCGATAAGGTTACCAAGATAGTCTTAGATTATATTTTGGAAGAAAAAGTTTCCATTGAATTTAAATCCTTGAGCCCTCTCCTGAAACGAAAAGATCCAACCGGTGATTTGTTGAGCCGGGTTTCATGGATCCTCCAGTCGAATCCAAATATAGAACCTGTAACGGCGGAGGACTTGGCGCCTTATCTTGATTATCTCAAAGAGGATCCCCCTCTCTCGGCTCTTCTTGCTGAAGCGATTCCTTACGGTAGCGGTGAAATTGATCTGAAGTCTCTGGGTTTTTTAGAGAGAGGTTCCGGGAAGAGTTTTGTGCGCGACCTTGACCTCAAAGAAATTGTAAGTTTATCCAAGGCAAGAGGAGGCGCCTTTGAAAGTTTTTTTGCCATGGCCTTAGCACGGCGCCTTCAAAGTGAATGGGGTGAAGATTCGTTTCCTCCCGCCCTTTATGATATCCGTAAACCGCTTCTCCATTTTCTTCAAGAATATCCCAAGGTGCTGGAACGATCGAAAGCAGAAGTAGAAAAGAAAATAAGACAGCTCGTTCAGCTCATCTTGGGTGAAAGAAGCCGCATCACAAGCCAAGCGATCGAAGTTCTGGGCCCGCATCGGGATCTGGTCTTCCTTTTGAATTCCGAGGAAAGTTTTGACGCCTCCTCGGCCGCTGAGCTCGGTGAAAAATTCCAAGTGCCGAAAATAACTTTAATGAAGGGACAGAAAGATCCAAAGGTCAACCAGGCGATTAAAAAGGATTTCTTGGATCTCATGGAAAAATATTCTCGGCATAAAAAACAGGTCACGGTTTGGTTGGAAGGCCACGGGAATCCGTATCAATTTTCCTTCCAGAATGGACAATTAGGGCAAAAGTTTTCGACTAAGCCGGGAGACCCGAGGGCCATTCACTATGAGGAATTGGCGAAGGCGCTCCTCGAGGGCCAGCGCGGCTTGTTGACGCTGGACCTGGGTCACTTCCTTTTTATCCTGGATGCCTGTTTCCAGTATGACGTGGCGGAAAAATTTTATACGGAACTTTCCCGTCAAGCGGAGAAAAGAGGACAAAAAATAAAATCCCTCCCGATCGTGGTCACTTCCGCCGGGAAAAATAAGCTTGGGTTCCAAACTATTTTGAGAGACAAGATTGCGGAGTTTAATACGAAAGGCAAACCTTTTCTTCTCTCGGACATCATTCAAATCGATGACCATATGCTCCGAAGGGCTCCTTCCTATCAAGATCCCGCGATCTTTGTTCCCATTTCTCGGTCAAAAATTGAGGACGTGTTAGGTATCCGAACCACGCAGTCTTACCTCGAAATCGGCGAGTTGCGACGAGACGGCGAATGGCCGTCTCGCGCAGCCGTCCCACGTTCAGGCCGTGACCTTAGTGGTCACGGCACTCCGCTCGAACGTGTCGTTCTTCGCTCCGAAGCGCGGGGCGAGCTGCTGAAAAAAATAAGTCTCAAGGATGAAGCGCTTGATATTCTCTCCGAAAAAGAAAAACTCCGAATCGATACTGCCGTGAGATTTTTTGAATACTTGATCAACCAGCTTCAAAGGGGAGAAGAGGCCAAAAATGATTTCGAAAGCATAGGCCGCGATTCGATCAATCAACTTCTCCAGAAAATTCGGGAGGCACGACAAGCCGCAGATCTTCAGATTTCTCAGTTAGGGAAAAAGCAAAAAGCATTTGAGGCGTCGATGGTTCAATATGGTTATGAAATGTTTTTTGAAAGGAAAATATTTTTATGCCTGCAAAAACACCACGAACTTTTTCGAGATATCAAGCTGACTCCCATAGACTTGCGGATCTTCATGGAACTCTATAAGCGCGGGATTCGGTATGGCATCTTTGCGGAAGGTACTTATAAAATGGTCGAAATGTTTTTAAATACCCTCTTTTCCTCCGCGGAAACAAAAAATTCAGATCTCATTATAAGGTTGGCAAGGACCCTGGGAGGGTATGGCGAAATGGGAGAGACTCAAACAGTTCAGTCGATTTTAGACCATCTTGCACTTTATGCTGAAGGTCCGAAAAAGGCCATGACTACACAGCGCGCGCGAAAAGTCTTAAAACGTTTTACCCTGGAGTTCGCACATGGACTATCCATGCTGGAAGTTTTTTTATTCAATCGTTCGATCGTGGAAGGTTTTTTAAATCCCCAATATCTGGCCGGAAAAAATACGGGTGTCGTTTACCTTTTAAATGGAAGCGGCCACCTTTATATTCAAGCTCTCGAGATTGCGAAGCAGATGGGTTTAGAAGGTTCTCGTATTCACCCTCTTTACCTTAACCGGAAGATTGCGGCCGGGGATACCCGATTGCTTGATGAATACATTACTCAGCAGCCTTTCAAATCTTATGACCATCTTGTGATTGTTGATATCGGATTTCACGGTACCATGGCCAGGCAATTGATCGAAAGGCTTGAAAAATTGTCACAACACCCCAAAACGTATACGATCCGTCTTCTTCACAATGCTGCAGAGATTCAAAAATATATTTTGACGTTTGCCGGATTTAATTCTGTTCTCGCGCAGCTCATCCCTTATCCTGAAGTCCAACAGAAACATAGGGAGGCGCTTTTATTTGTCGCCCATTTGCTGGATAACGGATTTCCGCGGAAAAGCCAAAGTCCAGTGGTTTTGGTTCAGCGTGACGACGGAAGTATTAAGCCGAATTTAGCGGGCACGGACACCCCGTGGTTTGCAGGGATGATCCAAAAAGTTTTTGATCGGGAAACAAAACAAATGCTTCGGGAAAAAATAGCGTATCCGAAGTTGGATGATCCAATTTGGACACAATGGCTGGGCGATGCCGCTCCTATCTTGAGAGAGCGTTATTCCCGTTCCGGCGAAAATCCTTCTCGCTCGGAGGCAAGGGTAAAGGGTGAAGGGAAAAGGGTAAAGGGAAAAGAAACAACTGTTTCGGCTGCTTTTACGTTTTCCGCTTCCCCCTCCCCGTTCCCCGTAGAAGCGCGGAGCGAGGTGCGAGAAGGGGTCGAGGAAGCTGATGCCGGCATTCCTCTAAAAATCATTCGTCAACCATTAACCGAGGGAAAACATTGGATTGAGGCGGATGAAATTCTAAAGGAGTTTAATGTTCCTCTGAATTCGCTTGTCATTGAACATGGACCCGGACCGGGCGGAGCCTCACGCCGCTTATTGTCTGACTTGGAACCTCAATCGGCCGTACCTCCCCGATATCATTACCGTTTACTGATTGATACCCATTATGGGGATGAGCTTTGGGTGAGGGAGAGAGATGCGGCGAAGGGAGTGAATGCAGTCATGGAAGTGAAAGGTCAAGCGGAAGATACGCTTGCGATCATCCGAAGGTATCTTCAGCCACGAAGGTGGCCGTTAAAAGCCCGCGCCGTTGTATGGCATAAGTTCTATGAATCTTGGTTTGGTGATAAGAAGGATAGGAGACAACTTTTGGAGTCAATCTATGAAGTTCTGGAACCGGGAGGAATTTTTATTGTTAAGGAAGATAGCCAAAGTGGAGTGGATAGCATCCTCCGATCTGTGCGCGAGTTTAAAATTCCTTTTGAAGAACTTCATATTTTTGAAGTCGAAAGAGATGAAAAGAAAACCAAGCGGCCTGAGGATGACTTCCGAGGAGCTCTGGTTTTTATAAGTGGCAAGCGCGACCTACGCTCGGAATTGCGGCAGGTAGCGAGGCGGAGGGAGGTTGGTGCGCAAGAAAAAATTATCGATGATCGCGGCGTTTGGAACGGAGGGCCACAAAAATCGAGAAAGCTACAAGACCCATACCCATTGCAAAGGGAAAGAAAATGGGATCAATATGAAGAGTTAAGAGTGAAAAGAAATCATTCGTTAGTTCCTTCAGATAACTCCTCACTCTTAACTTTTAATTCTTCATTGCCTGTTCTGCGGAGCGAGATCCGGAAAAAGGTGGAAGGGTATGACGGTTATTTACCCGAAAAGGGAAAGACGAGAGCTCTCTTAAAAATCGATCCAGAGAATATCGAAGCCATGATCCTTGATTCTGAAGGAAATATTGTTCGGGAAGTCCCTCCGATGGTGACTGATGATTGGAGAAGGAAAAAGGAGCCTTATGATCAGTATGTTGCCCGGATGAGGGGACCCGACAACCGGAAAAGTTTTCTTCCTGTGCGTATAAAATTGCAAAATCATGTGATCGATCGAATCGCCGAGCAATTGAGAACGCTTCTGAATGATGAGTCGATTGATTTCAAAAAGATGGATGCTATTTTGATCGAATCCCGCGGCGATTTCAGAGACTCTGGAAAACTTATCGATCCAGTCACTTCTTTGTCCTTGCTGAGGGGGACGAACTTGTCAGATGAGGTTTTGCGGCAAGTTCGACCCAGAAAATTGGGAGGACATGAGCGAACAGCTTTTTTTAATCGGACAGATTCCTTTGTCCATCTCGTTCTTGACCCCGGCAAGCTTAGAGAGAGAGAAAACCTGGTTTGGTTTCGAAGAGAAAGAAAGAGCTCAGATTTTGATTTAGGGCGGATTGCTATTGATTCGGCGATTCAATGGAAAAGAGATTGGCTGTCTTTAGTTTTTGTTCTTGCTCTAAAGAATCTATTAGAAGGAAAAAGGAAAAAAAGGAAAACATTACCTAAAATCGATTTAAGACCGGCCGTTCCGGCGGTTCCTTCAGGTACTATTGCTAAAACGGAGGAGAAAAGGCCGTCGGGAAAAAATTTACCTTCCATTCGTCTAAGCGAACTGGAACATCCTGAACTTTATGCGTTTCCACCTCCAGAGAACGGCTTATCAGTGGTCGTCAAAATAAACGGAAGCAAAATTATCGTGGGCATTCTTAATTCATCCGGCCAATTGCCCGGACAAATCATTGAAAGATCGAGTCTTCCCAAAAATGGATTTGAATCTTATGAAGAGTTATTTATCCGTTTGAAAAAAGAAAAGAAAGAGGCGCAGCTTTCTATTTTGTCTGCCCTGCAGGAAGAGCTTATTGCAAAGATTGTCGCGGCCATTCAAGAGCGTATCGGTACCAGTATCCCCTTAAACAAAATCCGTGCGATTCGGATCATCTTACCCGGTACTTTTAAAGGAGATGATCAAGGCCGGATTTCTTATGTCCAGCCCGCTTCTAATCTTCCTCTGCTCCCGGAACTCAATTTAAACGATATGGCCAGCCGTTTGTCCTCTGATTTTCAAAAAGATGGAATTGCAGTTCCTCCATTTGAAATTGTTCCGCAAACGCTCGCAGCATGGAACGGTTTTGCGGCAACCCATACTCTCAAACAGTCCGCAGAGCCTGTGCTTATTGTGTCTTGGGGAGATGAGGTAGAGGCGGGACTTGTCATGAATGGCAGCCTTTTTACCGGAGGAGAGGATCTTCGCCATAGCGTCGCCGAGATCGGAAGGCACATGATTTTCTTTCCTGAAACCAAGCACTTTGAATGGATGGGGGCGTGGCTTGGAGGAGATAATCATCCGCATAAGAGCCAAGCGGCTTTCAGGAAAAATCAAACGCTGGAAGACGCTATCCACGCGCCCGCTTTGGAGAAAAAACATCGGAACCCGCTTTCTAATATGATTGCTGAAAAAGAACTGATCGCCAAGGATCAAGCCAGAAAATTGGGGCAGGCACTTGGCGCTTATTTAAAAGCTATGCGAGCTCAATTGGGCGAAGAAATTTTTCCGCAAAAAATCGTTCTGACGGGTGCCGTCAGCCATCTTGATCTGCGCATTGCCGAAGGGGTTCGGGAGGGTTTCCAAGAAGAAATGGGCCGTCCCAAAAATCAAGAATTGGGTTTTATCCACGGGCTTGAGATGAAATACGGTGATTTTTCGGCCGAGATAACGAAAGATCCGGCAAAACGCCAGGAGCTTAACCGGCGTTACGGAACTTTTTATGTTGAATGCTATAGGGAAGGACAAAGAGCGGGACAAATAGCGGCCCCTTACCCAAAGATCATTCGTTTAAACGGAGTTGAAATCGCTAGCGGACCGTCAATGAAAGGAACGGTGACGATCGGATCGTTGCTCAGAACTTTACACCTGAGACCCGAGGAAGTGGGTTTGTTCCATCTTCAAAATGGCTCGGTCCCCGTGCGTATCAAGAACTTTGCGAGCAAGCCCGATCAAAACGCCCAAAAAGAAATCTTTCTTGGAAGATCCGAGATTGATCTTGCGACTGTCCTCGATATCCAATTTCATCCCGATCCGGAGCAGGAACTTCTGATCAAAGTTTCGGCCAAGACGGCACCTCCTGATCCCCATTCAACCCGTGAAGTTCGGGTGACGCTTTATCATGGAAGAGAAAAAGAAGAAAGTATTTCGTTTACTCTCAATCGGCTGAGTGGCGAGCCACTCCTAAAAACCGCAGAAGAAATCTCAAGAGTGAGCAAACGTGTGAGTCTTCGTCAAAGACCCTTAGCCCTTTTCAATCCTTTGCCCGATATTCTCAGAATTAATTTGGACGTTTCACCCAAGAGCCTTGCGAAGGAAGAAAAAGCGGAGGTTCCGGCAAGCGTGACAGAATCCCTTGTTACTGTTTCACCGGCTCCAGTTGAAACAGAAATTGTTCCAATCGCGCCAACGCCTGAGCCGCCTTCCGCTCCTCTATTGATTCCGCAAAAAGTCTCCGATTCCCGCATCTTCTTCAGAGGTAAAGCCAATTTGCTGGCCCCCTCTCAAGTGATTGAGTATTTGAAAAACAGACGAGATGAAACTCTCAAAGAAAAATTTCATCTCACAGGATCTCAATTTGTCCGGATGGCGGAATACTTGGATGGCGACGCATTTGATGCCGACTACGCAGAGGGACTAAACTATTTTCGACAAGAACCGCTTAGGGATGCGATCAAAAAAATACAAGTTTTACGACAAACCATCCAAGGGCTTCCTGACCCAGACGAGATTGTTATCCCGCTTAACGAAAGCAGTTCGTTGATTTTATTCTCCCAGTTTACGGTGAGTCCTCTTGCTGCCCGGTATGTCTTCTGGAAGTTGCTCAGGAAATGGCTGGATGAAACGACTCCGCGAACCGATTCTGTCCCGTCGCCAGGTGTACGGAGCGAAATGAGAAATGAAAGAAAAGCATTGGAAGCCTTTTGGGCGGGCAAGAGTGTTGCGATTACCGGGGCCGGCGGAAATGTCGGCTCCGTGTTGGTCGATCAGATTTTAAATCGAGCCAAACATACCAACCTCGTTCTTATCGCAAGGGAGTATCGAGAATATCCTTATTATCAGTTTGAGAAAAAAAATAGAGCAGCGATTGAACCTGGAAGATTGCCCGCCGAGGAGCTTCAAAGGAAATTGGTGAATGGAAGCGATGTGATTTTTCATTTAGCCGATGCCATGCCCGGGGGAGCGGAGCGGGAGAAGGCCTCTTTTGCCGAGATGATTGCGACCGATCCCCTTGCCATGGCGCTTTTTGTGCGTGAGGCTGAGAAAAGCAAACATAAACCCCGAATTGTTTATGTCTCTGGAATTCAAGTTTACGGTTTAATGAAACCTGAAGATCAAAAAATCAAGTTTGCTTCTGACCACAAACTCAAAGAATCCGATTTGGTGATGGATCCAAAGCTTCGCCGCTGGATTGTGAGTATTGCGGATTTTTTAGTCGAGGAGATTCCCCGATTTCGTAAGAATGGAGAGGCCCTAGAACTTATCGAAGGTTTTCTCAAGAAACATCCGGTTTCGGAGGCCTATGCCGAGAAAAAGCACAGTCTTTCAAAGGCGATTTCCGAAGAAATCCTAAGCCGTTACATCTTTCGTGATGAAAGCGGCGTTTATCACAACAACGGCATTGTCGTTCGGCTCGGAGGAGTTTATGGGCCGGGCTACGATGCCCCCACTAAATTATTTGATAATACTCATCGTGCCCTCGTCCATCAATACCTCGATTGGGCTGGTGAAGGGGAAACGATCTATTACACGCCTTTTGCCAAAGGGTATGTCTACGTGGAAGATGTTGCCCATTTGCTTCTTCAGGCGGCCACCGTACCCCTCGAAAAATTTGGCGAACGTCCGAGAGTCCTTAATTTTGGCGCTCGTGAGCTCACTACAGGAAAAGACATGGCCGAAACCGTCAAAGAAATTTCAAGAAGTTCAAGTGAGGTCGTCGAAGATTCTCATCCGAAAACTCCTCGTAATCTCTTGCTCGATCTTTCGCTGGCCGAAGAAGTTTTAGGTCTTGATCCTTTGAAAATGACTTCCCTGGAAGAAGGAATTCGCAAGACCTGGCAATGGCTTCATGAAAAAGAGAGAAAGCTGACCTGGACGAACCGATATTTTTCAAACACACGCCGTTTTCTCAAACCCACTTTGAAGGAAATTCGTGCCTTGAAGGAACGCCTTCCGGAGATCGATCGTCTCTCCCGCGAAAAACGAATTAAATGGAAGGAGATCACGGATCGTAAAGTGCGAAAGATAAGACCCTATGTGAATTCGTTTTTATTAGGGCTTCTCATCCTTCTTGCCATTTTACAACCGCCTCTTTCCTTCATGTGGTTTTTACCACTTTTGGGCATTCTGATCGGGGGAATCCTCTTGATATTGAAATACGTCAAGACTGAAACGGCATCCCAGATTGAATTAGATAACGAAATATCTAATTTGCGCGAAGAAAAAGAACAAAGTCTCCAGCGAATCTTGAGTTGGATCAAGCCGAATCCGCTCGACGGAAAATCGCCTTATGAATTAGGGCAAGAAGGGGAACTTTATTACCCCCTCGTTCCTTTAGCGCTTAAAGAAATAGAAATGGCGGCACAATTTTCTCTTGACGACCGGAAGCAAGTAACCGTTGCATTTCTGGCATTGCTAGACTCTTTTCGTGAGCACCTTCAGGTTTATGAAAGTGACGTTAAGTTATTGGATCTTACGCAGTGGCTTTCTCCCAGCGAGCGAAAAAAGAATCAGAAATTGGTTCAAGACTTAGACGACCTATCGGCAAAAGTGGATGAGGAAGCGGCAAAAAAACTTGTTTTTGATGCAGCTGAGTTTCTGGCGGGCGGTGGCGTGGACGAAGATTTGGCCAAGGTGATTTATGGCACGGATATTCCGAACTTGGGAGGAGCCATTCGAGATTTTATCGCGCGAATCCCTAAAGAATACAAGCGACATATTGCAAAGACCAGTCGCAGATCTGAGCTGCGCGCCAAAACAAAGGCCGAAATACGCGAAGTTATTTTAGGGGAAGAAAGATTTTTAACGCTGCCGAACGGTCAAGGGGTATGGATCTATGTGAGCCGAAAAAGAAAAAGAAGTTTTGAAGTGAAATTGTTCCAAAAGTCGCACCGTGAGGGACTCCTTACTCAATTCACGGTCGCTCAGAATGGAAAAGCTATTCCGTTTTCTGTTGGTCCATCTGCAAAAGGATTTTTATTTAAAGCGGTGGGAGTGGAACCCAGGCATCATTTCGATTTTTTGAAATATTACCTAACTCCCATCACCCGATCCGAGCTGCGACGAGGCGCGCTGCCTGCGCCTCGCGCAGCCGTCCATCGCTCAGACCGTGACTTCAATAGTCACGGCACTCCGCTCGAAACTGGAGGTTTCGAGCTGCGACGGGTAGTAGTGGCTAGTCGTCAAACGACTAATTCTCGCTCCGAGGTGCGGAATATACTGGAGGAGGTTGAAAAGGAATTTCGCACGATTCATGTTGAAGAAGCTGCGTGGGCCATTGAAAAAAACTGGGTTTTGGCGTTGACTCCAGTGCAGCAGAAAAAATTTAAACAGGCATGGAATGCTTTTGGAGGGAGACATAATCAGGAGTTTGATCTTCACTCCGCTCATCAGCAGTTAAGAAATCTTTTGGCGGCAAAGGAAAAAATTTCAAAACCTTTGGATTTAGTTCCGGTGCTGGAAGCGATTGAAAATATCAGGCGGCATTACGAGATTTTGTCCGAATACCTTTTGTATGCGGGCAAAGAAGAATCGCCCGCGTCGAATGCCATGGACTTTAAAATTTTTATCGTAAGCCAGCGGTATAATAATCTTTGGAAGAAAGCATTTACTTTGTTTGCATCCAAATTAAAAGATCTTTGGGATGTAAAGACGATCAACAGCCGTCAGACGGCTCACGGAGAAGGGGCGGTCTTGCAATATTTACTGAAAGGCGATAGGTCTCCCGCCGAAAGTCATGAAAATCTTTTTACAAATCTCAAAGAAAATATCGAGGAACTTTTCCGGAAGTTTAATTCTTTATCTTTACCGCAGGAATACAAAAGTGTTTTGGATTCTCTGTATAGCGCAAATGAAAGTTTTGTCTATGCGGGGCCTCAGGATGAAGCCGAGATGCTTGAACGGCATACCTATCTGGATAACCTTAAAACATTTGCTTCTCAAGCCCACGCTATTTTTTCAAGCCGTCAATTTTGGACTAAAAATTCAGCGGCTATTTTAAAAACAGCCGTTCAAATTCTTTCTGCGATTCATCAATATGCCTACGCTCATTCAAAGAGTCCATGGCCTGAGGACTGGGCGCATGACGAAAAAGGGATTGCCGCTGTTCTTAGAGAAAACCAACGAAATCTTCTAGAGGCTTATGAGTCCTTCCGCTCCGAAGTCAGAAATGCGCAGGACGAAGAGCAGAAAATAGTTGAAGCGATTCAGGTATTTCAAAAGCCTTGGATGATTGAAACGGGGCAATGGGGAATTGAAGCGAGTCTTAGTGGGCATTTGGAAGATCATCAGAAAAGCCGA
Source organism: uncultured bacterium (assembly GCA_964372875.1). Classification (GTDB taxonomy): domain Bacteria; phylum Omnitrophota; class Omnitrophia; order Omnitrophales; family JACQLI01; genus CAYJTB01. Next base: position 1,391 of record CAYJTB010000040.1, on the reverse strand, counting down.
ATGAAAATTTTTCAGAGACCTAACGGAGAAGTGACCATTATGTCGATGACATGGCCCCCTTGCGGTCCTGAAGGCTGTGTTGATGCCGGACCTTATTTGTCTTTGACCTGGAAACCCGCGGAAAAAGTTTTTGAAATAGTTTTAGACCCTTTGACCGGATTTCCTGAGAAGAATCCAGAAATTAAGAAGAGTTTTTCTTTAGAAAAAACGCCCTTTCAGAATATCTCTCAAAGCAATAATTCAGGAACCGAAACGCTTCACGTGACCTTAAATCCTCAAGCCTTTGAATTGTTGAAATCATCAGGAATTCTTGATCACAGCATTTTGAAAGCGCTTGAACAGTTTTTAGAGAGAGCACAAATGAAACTTCAAATCACATCAAGCGCCGAGGCTGTTCCCGCCACTGAACCATCGGCGGACAAGCGCTCCGAGGCACGACGAGAAAAACAGTTAAGGATTGAGAGTGGAGAATTAAGAGTGGAAAGAAATAATTTTTTAGTTCCTTCAGATAACTCTTCACCCTTAACTTTTAGTTCTTCACTGCCTTTTTTTCCTCGCTCCGAGGTGCGGAGCGGAAGTCAGCTGGTCACGGAAGCTTTGGGTGAGATAACAGCTGCGCAGACTTCAGTGTCCGGTTCTGTACACGAAAACATTGCGACCGGGGCATTCAAAGAACTTTTTCAACGTGAAATATGGCAACGGCTGGGACGAATCGAAGATTTACAGCGTGTTCTGGATTGGGGGGTCGGCAGCGGTGATACGGTTCAATTTTATACCAAGGGGCAGAGAAAGCGTCTGATTGGGATGGATCGCCGGAAAGATTTTCTTGAAGCCTTACGAAAACACTATCCTGAAGTCCAAACCTTAGAAATGGATGGTCTGACCGGTTTCCCTCCTAATACGAAATTTTTTGATGCGGTGATTGGTGCAAATTCGATGCACTTCATCGAAAATCCTGCCGCAGCGGCACAGCTTTTTCAGCATTTGGACCAAATGCTCCGGCCGATCCGGTCAGACACAAAGAAGATCCTGCACTTTTTTTATACCCATGGGCCCTATTTTAGAGAATGGTCTCAAGAAGTTTCTGGAACATTTTCGACAATGCCGCCTAATATGGAGCAAACCATCATCAAGGTTTTAAACGAGCTGGGCTATCACGCAGAAATACGGCCGGTCAAGGCGTTTGTACAAAGACCCATCCGGGAAATGAACTCCACTCAGCAGCGGCTTTTTGCAGGCGCCGTTTCTAAAAAGCCTAAACCTAATATGATTATTTTAAACGGACTTGTGGGAGGTTACGGCGTCGGACATCGTCACAACATTTCTGCGGGTCATTTTGGAGAAGAGGTGACCGCCTATCTCCTCGTTGCCGAAAAGGCCACGACTCCCCG
>CAYJTB010000039.1:0-18707 GCA_964372875.1 uncultured bacterium | reverse complement strand
TGAAGAAACTCTTGAAAATTTCGTTTTTTAACCACAACTGACGAACTTGGGCTAAAACGGAAACTGCAAGTGCTTCGCAAGGGTCATCGGGCGAATCGCAAGGAAAAAGCGTGGGTGCAGGACAACAAGGACTAGGATCTGGAAAGACAGAAGATCAAAACAATTTATCTAAGGAATCTGGTGATGCTCAAGGAAAAAGTGCGGGCACTCCACAAGGAAATGGGTCCGGTGCAGGCGAGTCTCAAGGATCTTCAGGATCATCTGCGGTGAATGCTTCTAGGGGTTCTACGGGATCATCCCAAGGAAAAAGTTTGAGCGCAGGACAAGCGGGCAATCAAGGCGCAGGCGCAAGCGCAGCCATTGCCGGAGCATCGCAGGGTTCTTCGTCAGGGCCATCTGAAGGAAATGGAAAAGGAGAGGGACAAGGGTCAACTCAATCTTCTGGAAGTGGCGGAACATCAGAAGCGGGCGAATCGCAAGGATCTTCCGGATCTGCCGCAGGCAATGGTTCTGGCGGTTCTGCCGGACAAGGACAGGGAAATTCCGGCGAGGGAATCACTCAAGGATCTTTGAAAGAAGGTGCATCTTCAGGAAAAGGAACCTCAGGCGCAGGAGAATCTCAAGGATCCGGGCAAGGAACTTCAGGTGAATCTCAAGCTGCTGCAAAAGCAACGGCAGGATCTTCCGGCAATGCTTTCTCAGGGAGCGGAACATCAGGAAGTGGCGAGAACGCGGGTGAATCTAAGCAAGCACCACAGGCAAACGCTGGCACGGCTTCATCCGGCAGCGGCACAACCGCAGGCGAATCCAAAAATGCATCAAAAACAACTGCGGGCAATACTTCAACGGGTGCGGGCTCCGGTTCATCGGGACAATCTCAAGGATCATTTGCTGCAGCCGCTTCGACTGGAAAAGGATCTGCTTCAGAAGCTCAATCACAAGGAAGTAGTGTCGGCGCAGGACAACAAGGGCAAGGCTCAGGAAAAACAGCAGGTCCAAGCAATTTATCTAAAGACGCATCCCAAAGAAATGGGTCCGGTGCGGGTGCGTCTCCAGGATCTTCAGGATCATCTGATGGCAATGCATCTAGTGGTTATGCAGGATCAGCTCAAGGAAAAAGTTTGAGCGCAGGACAAGCGGGCAATCAAGGCGCAGGTTCTGCAACAGGTGAATCTCAAGAATCATCTAACGCAACTGCAGCGAATGCCGCCGCCGGGACATCCGGTCAATCTCAAGGAAACGGAACTGGAGCAGGACAGGGACAAGGAATTTCTAGAACAGGCGAATCACAAGGATCTTCCGGATCTGCCGCAGGGAATGCATCTACCGGAACAGGCAAAGGAAACTCAGGCAGTGGAGAATCTCAAGGATCCGGGCAAGGAACTTCAGGTGCCGGCGAATCCAAGGGGTTTTCGGGGCAAGCCGCTGCGCAAGGAGCTCCCGGTCAAATGGCGGTTGCCGGTGCAGAATCAACTGCCGGTAATGCTTCATCCGGAACGGAAACAAGTGCGGGACAAGCCGGCGGGGGAGGTCAAAATGCTGGAATGGGCGCAGGACCCCAAGGAAATTCTTTGCAAATAACCGGCGCTCAAATAGGAATAAGCAAACAAGATCACAAAGAAGAAACAAGAATGCAAATCAATCCGGTTTCTAATGACCAGCAGAATACGGACAATACTTACGATACCGAACAGCAGGCAAAAAACTCTACACGCATAACCCAAAGTAAAGGAGAAGAACAAAGTCAACCTTACGAAAAGAAAGAAACCAAAGGCAGCAATGAAAAACAGGAAACGCTGCGCCAAGACGAGACGCTGAGTCTGATTCAAGAATGGCTCTTACAGGAAAAACTCCTGATCCAGGAATTGAAGCGTTTTAAACCCGTCAGAGAACCCAATAACCCCAATCCGCCTTGGGAATATTACTTGTTAAGACAGCGGCAAATCCTCATGCAGCTGAAACAACTTCGCAGGCGGATTGAATTTTTTGGCCAAAAAGACGAATATTTTATTGAACTGCAGAGGCTTTCTCAGATCGCCAACAGGTTGCTCGAACTTATGAACCGAGGGGAATATACCGAATACCGTGCCGCCGGCGCCGCCTATAACGAGCTTTTAAGCGAATTGACAAGCCATGGAAATAAGAAAGAAGAGAAGAATGCTCAAACTCTCATCTACCATCCTGGTACCGATAATTCAGCTCCGGCCGAATATCGAGCCATGATCTCCCGCTATTTCCAAATTCTCTCCGAGTAGTGAATATTACTTTTCTCAATCTTCCGCCTTTTCATATCGTTCTATTTCTCTTTTTAATCGCCGGCTTTTTTATTTTTTACAGCTACCGGGAATTTTCTGTCCTCACTCATTTCAAGACTCGTGTCATCCTGGCAACGATAAGAACCGTTCTTTTGCTTTTGATTTTCTTTATCGCCCTTGATCCTTACTGGAAACAACCCGGACGTTCGGACTGGATAGGTGTTTTGGTAGACAGTTCCGAAAGCATGGGGGTGGTGGATAAAGGTGCGGAGGCAAGCCGCCTTGAGATTCTAAAGACCCACCTCAACAAGGGTCGTTATTGGAAGAAACTCAAAAAAGATTCGATCCAAAAACTCTACGGTTTTGACGAAGATCTCTGGCCGCTTTCTGCTATCCATGAGGTCCAAGCCGTAGGAAGTGAAACTAATCTTCTCGGCGCTTTGGAAGAGCTCAACCATCTTTATCAATCCGATCGACGTCTTGTCGGATGGATTGTTTTCTCGGACGGCGGTGCAACCGATTCCGGCGGCCCGGCCAAAGAAATTTTTCAGAATATGGCGTTTCCTTTAATCGTAATTCAGACAGGCCAAGAAGGGGAAGTTTCCAATCTTACTTTAGAGGCCCCCGAACTCAAAGATCCTATCTTTGCCGGTGAGCTTATCAAGCCGGAACTCAAATGGACTTCCAATTATCCGCCCGAAACGGTTGCCGATCTAAAAATAGAGCTGGATGGCAAACCTCTTTTGCAAAAAAGGATCCTTTTAAAGGAAAAGAAATTCGAATTTGAATTCAGCCTCACCGATGCCGGTCGCCATGTCCTCAATATGTCGTTAGGCCCCTTGGAAGGGGAAGGAAGCACCAAGGACAATCATATTGAGATGGCTTTTATCGCCCGCCCCCGGACCGTCCACGTGTTTTATGCCGAATCTTTTTATAAAGATAAAAATTATTTTAAACTCGGGTTAGAAGAGGACCGGGATTTTGAAGTCAATTTTGCCACCAGTCTGATTGGCTTTGCGCGCAAACATTCGGTTCCCTTCTTTAAAGATCCCTTGTATGGATTCCCTTCGACCCGCGAAGATTTGATGCGTTACGATGTCGTGATCTTAAGTGACGTCAAGCGCCGTCTCCTTTCCAATGAGCAAATCGACTGGATTCGTGAATTGGTCGAAGAGGGAGGCGGGGCTTTTGTGATGATCGGCGGCGTGGATTCCTTTGGAGACGGCGGTTATGTGAAAACCCCGATTGAAGGTCTGTTGCCTGTGGAAATCAGTGAAGAATATAAAGGAAGCGCCCATTTGAAAGCCCGCGGCATCAATGCAAACCCTTTTCAGCCGGTCTTGGTCCGGGGAGCCCAAGAGCATCCCGCCGTGCGGCTTGCCGAGGACAAGGCACTTAACGCCGAACTATGGAAAACCATTCCTCAGTTGGGCGGCTATAACTATGTAGGTAGATTAAAACCGGGCGCTGAAATGCTCTTGCGCCATCCTGTGGACGAGAGCACGTTTGGTCCCCGGGTAATTCTTGCCGTTCAAAGCTATGGTAAAGGCAAGGCGATGGCCTTTACCTCCGATGTGACGCCGAACTGGGGAGAAAACTTTCAGGGTTGGCGCAGAGAAAAAGAGGGCTGGCTTTATGCTCAGTTTTGGCAAAAGGCCCTGAAATGGCTCACCGAAAATAGGCTGCGGATCAAAACCTCTCCTTTAGAAATCAAGCATCAACCCCAATTTATTGAAGCAGGGCAGGATATTTATTGGAAGATCTTACTGCCTACCTCACTGGTGGAAACAGACGCGGCTCTTATTTTCGAAATTTTCCGGGAAGATCAAAAAATCCGCTCCGAGACCTTTAAAACTTTTCACAGGAATATCGTCGAATGGAAAATCGCAGCGCCTGAACCCGGTGAATATCAATATACCGTGTCGCTTTTGAGAAAGGGCAAGAAACCTTTTTCCCAAGACGGGCTTTTTTCGGTTTACCCTTCACGTGCGGAATCACGGAATTTAAATGTCAATCCGGCACTTCTCAAATCTCTGGCCCGGGAATCCGAAGGCGTCTATTTGCGTCTCCAGGATTTGGATCGTCTCGACAAGGCCGTTAAAAAGATTTCAAAGGTGAGTCTGCGCCGGCACTCGGTCCCTTTTTGGAACCGTGGGTGGCTCTATGTTATGATTATTGGACTTTTCTGTTTGGACTGGTTCATCCGGAAGAAAAAAGGATTGGAATAATGGGAGTAAATTCCGAAAGACTTGCCGGCCGAGATTATTGGAAAAATTGTAATGTCTGTAAAAAAGAGATTCCCTTCAAAGCCACTTATTATCTGTGTTCCGTAAGCACGTGCCGGACGAAACGAATAGGCCTGGTTTTTTGTACCCCGCTTTGTTATGACGGCCATCTGGGTTTTGCCCGTCACCGCAGTTCGGAGTGTGAGGAAACCAAGGCTCCGTAAATGCCGAGATCGGGCCTTTTGCTTCTCATTCTTTTTCCACTTATGATAGGGGCCATGAAAAATCCCTCCCGAAAGATAGAAATTTATAATGTGAAAACGGACAAGACCGAGCTTGTTGATCCGATGATAAAATCCGACAAGGAATGGAAAAAAATCCTAACCCCGGAGCAATTTCAGGTGATGCGCCACAAGGGGACGGAACGGGCTTTTAGCAAGACGTGTGCGATTCCTAAATCTGGAAAAGGCGTTTACCAATGCGCGGGCTGCGGGACTGATCTTTTTGCGTACGGAAAAAAATTCGAATCCGGAACCGGCTGGCCCAGTTTCTTTGATCCTGTCTCTGAACTCAATATCAAACTCATTGATGATTCGAGTTTCGGAATGAAGCGGACTGAAGTCCTTTGCGCCCGTTGCGGCGCTCATTTGGGACATGTGTTTGACGACGGTCCGCCGCCTACGGGTAAGCGCTATTGCATTAATACCGTCGCCCTAAAATTAAGCGAATCATGAGCGTGAAATTATGAATTTTACGGAACTTTTGGAAGAGGTCAGAAAATTGAAGTTTCAGGAAACCCGCGCCGACCGGACGGATTATTTTGAAGGTGTCGTGAAGGCGGATTTAATTCCGGATCTCAACGTGGTACTTCAGGATTATTTTGGAAAGGCAGCAAAACCCGCCAATCAGTCACCCCAAGGAAAAGACAAAGAGATCAGTTCCGCCTATGGGGGAATTCAAAAGAACCAAACGTTGTATTGGAGCGATGAAAGAGCAGGGGAAGTTGCGATGCTTTGGCCCTGGGGTGACGGGGCATCTGTGACTTTAAAAATTGCACACTCATAAATTCCTTCCTTTTACCTTCCTCATTTTGTTTCTTACCGGATGCTCCAGTCTGACTTCTGCGATTCGCGATATGAATATCATTTCTTTGGATCAAGAAAAACAACTCGGGGTAAATGTAGCGAGCGAAGTCGAGAAGGGAAATCAAATTGTTACCGACCCCGCGCTCAATCAACGGATTAAATCCATGGGCGCAGGACTCGTGGCCGGACTTCCGAGACGTGATTACGATTATTCTTTTGCGATTATCAAGGACGATACACCGAATGCCTTTACGATCCCCGGCGGAAAAATTTATATCCATTCGGGTTTGATTCAAATGGCATCAGACGATAGTGAAATCGCAGGTGTCATCGGGCATGAAATTGGTCACGCCTATCACCAACATCCTGCGAAAGGACTCACCCGCGCTTATGGCCTCGAGTACCTTACAAAAACCATCTTTAATGATCCCACGAATAAGTTCCAGCAAATCGCTCTGCAGTTTGCCAAAGGGGGATTTTTGGCCCGTTACGGCCGGGAAGATGAATATGAAGCGGACGAAACGGGACTGGTTTTGACCCAAAAAGCGGGTTATTCCCCCTCAGGCCTCATCCGTTTCTTAAAGAAAATGCAGGCTCTTGAAGCCAAAGGCCGTAACCCTCTTGCTTTTTTGAGCAGTCATCCGCCTACCCCGGACCGTATCACGAGGCTGGAATCCATGACGATTCAATTGGAGGGGAGCGCTCCCTCAAAGGCTAATTTTTAAAATTTGAGGGTTGGAAGAAACGGCGGGATGAGTTAAAATACAAGCCGCCAACGGAATTCAACCCAAAAAAGGAGAAGGAAAAACTTACAATGAATAGAAACATTTTATTAGGAACCGTCGTAGGCTTTTTGATCGTCGGCCTCATGAGTTTTAGTTTTGTGGGTTGTTCTCGCAAAAAACAAGCTGTTTCACCTGCGTTGCAACCGGTCGCTCCCGTCGTTGCCGCTCCCGCAGCCCCCACCCAAGCAGTGGCAAATTACAACTCTCCGTCCACCTATAAGCGCGGCGACTACGTAAAGAAATAAGATAAAACCTATCTTCTTGAGAGCCTTGGTCTAGGTACTTTTCCAGGCCTTTTAAGAAGCGGTGTTGCCTCTCTATTTCATGACAAATTTTTTCCTGCCCACGGCCTTTTAAGTCCCCATTCATGTGCTACGCTTAAAGTGTAGTTGCAAGTTGGGAATAAAAAAAGGAGGCAGTCATGAAGAAAATTGCGTGGTTTTTAATTTTCGCGATGGTGATGGTCGTCAGTCCGGTTTGGGCGATCGATGCTCCGCTTGATGAAGGATTGGCGAAGATGGCGGATCACAATTCGTACACGGTGAAAACTCCGGGCATGTTGCTGTATGGACTCTACGAAATCGGGGAGTCCCCGCTGGAGATTCTGCATCAGCCGTACGAGTTAATGGTCGGGCAAAAAGATTTTAAGTTTGGTCTCTTTAGGGGAATCAACAAGGGAACCAACAATTTCCTGGAAGGGGCGACACGGGGTGTGTTCGATATCCTCAGATCGTTCGTCCCGGGCTTAGGTCGTTACGAGCCCAAAGACAATCAAGTCCGCACGCTGCCGGTTTTAGGCGCGTAAGTCAGGGCGACAGGAATTTGGTTAGAAAATAGGTGGCAGCCTCAAAAACTGTCACCTATTTTTTTGGGAAGATTCGCACGTTCCAATGCTAAAATGGAAAAAATAATTAAAGTGAAAAACTCCATGCCCAAAGAAGATGTGGATTTTGAGATTAATTTTTTTGAGCGGCTTGTCAAAGAGGACCCCCAGTTCGTTGACGCCTTACTTCCTTTGGCGGAACTTTATACCAAAAAGGGGCTCCATGAAAAGGCGCTTGAGTTGGATCTTGTGCTTTCAAAATTAAGGCCGGCAGATGACCTTGTGTTTTACAATCTTGCTTGCAGCCTTGCGCTTTTAAACCGCAAGGAGGAAGCCTTGCAATCTTTAGAGCAGGCCGTCAAATTGGGCTATGACGACTTCCATCATATGAAAAAAGACCCCGATCTTAAAACACTGCGCCAAGATCCCCGGTTCATTGCATTTTACTCAAAATGATTAAACTCACCGGCGAAGAGATCACCCAAAGAAATTCCCACAAATCTCCCCCGGGCCTTTCACTCACCGTCGTTCTCAATAATATACGCAGTCTCTACAATGTAGGTTCTATTTTTAGAACTTCCGACGCGGTGGGCGTTGAAAAAATTTGGCTTTGCGGGATTACAGGCCATCCGCCCGAACCCAAAATTTCAAAAACCGCGCTTGGAGCTGAAAAAACAGTTCCGTGGAAATATGAGGCGGATGTGGTCAAGGTCGTCCGTCAATTAAAGGAACAAGGCTATCAGATCGTGGTTCTTGAGCAGCTAAAAGAAAGCGTTCCGTATGATCAATTTGATTGGGGAGCACGGGTTTGCTTAGTCTTGGGAAATGAAAATGAAGGTGTGGCGGAAAAAATCTTCCCGCTAGCGGATGGGGCAGCGGAGATTGAAATGACAGGGATCAAGCATTCTCTCAATGTCACCGTGGCCTTCGGGATCGTGGCTTACTGTTTACGAAATATTTTGAAAAAACGGGTGAATTGAAAACCAGTTTTTAAATAATAGCCAAATGATTTCATATGGGCAGAAGAGAGTACAGCGAATTACCTTTTAAAAGTGGACGGAGAAATCGTAGAAAGTTCAGAGGGTAAAGGGCTTCTCTTTATTGTGGAAGTCATCGAAGCCTGTTAGTCTGCTCTTTTAAAGATCATACTTTTCGTGGAAGAACCTTCGCATCGTCATCATGAAATAATAAACCCGTGAAAATACTTAATATCTAAAACTGGGCGGGGGCGCCCGGCATGAGATGAAACTGGGCGTACAAAAGCGCCAAGGCAATCACGATGGTCGTGGTGGAGACAATAAACCCGGGTTTCATCCATTCCATAAATTTGATATTTTGACCTGATTCTTTTTCGAGCATGCCCATGGCTACAATGTTGGCCGTACTGCCCACGACGGTCAAGTTGCCGTACATGGTTCCGCCGAAGAGCATGGCCCACCAGAAGGGAAAAGTATAAACCCCAATTTTTTCAATATCCGCCAGGATGGGAATGAAGGTTGCGACAGCCAGCACATTGTCCATAAAGCCGGTGAGAAGACAAATGGCTGCGGTGAAAATGTTAAGAAGGAAAACAGACCCCCCGCCTGCCAAGTGAATCATGCCTTTGGCAATTTGCTCCGTCACGCCGACATATTTAAGCGTTCCGACGGAGGCAAAAAGCGCCAAAAAGAAACTCAGCGTCCACCAATCCACACGGCGCATAAAAAATTCTCGTGCTTCGTTGGCCTTGAGAAGAATCGAAATGGCGCCAAAGAAAAGTGCAGTCCCTAAGAGGAGCGTGTTTTTTTCGAGCCCAAGGGCTTCTTCAATCCGGTGATGCATGACCAGACACGCCATCGTACCAAGGAAGAGAATCCAACAAATCCTAATTCCTGTTTTTGTGTAATGAACGTGTTTGAGTTCATCGATATCACCTCGTTTTTTGCCCATGGCGGTTCCGAGGTTAACGATGTCTTTGCGGAATAAAAAGAGGCCCAGCAAAATCGTTACGACAAGACAGACCAAAGAAATAGGCGCGGCCCAGCGAAGAAAATCCGCAAACGTAAGACCTGCTCTCATGGCAATCATGACACCGATGGGATTTCCCACGGCCGTGGCGCTCGAACCAATATTCGTTGCAAAAACAATCATCAAAAGAAACGGAATAGGGTTTACTTTGTAGCGTTTGGTGATGTGAAAGGTGGTCGACATCATAAAAAGGATCGAGGTCACTTCATCGACCAGGGCAGCCGAGAGGGCCGAAAGCGCCATTAAAACCGACATCAAAAGAAAGGGGCGTTCACCAATTGCGTCCACCGCTTTGGCAACGATGTATTCAAAGAAATGGTTCTCTTCCAAAAACCCAATCACGGTCATCATGCCCACCAAAAACAAAATAATGTCGAGGCCCGCAAATTCGATCACATGCGGAATGTCCAGCAGGTGGGTGGCCAAAAGAACAGCGATTCCCCCAAAGGCAAACGCAAGGCGGAATTTCCAATAAAACAAAGTCCCGCAAAGGATCGTCATAAAAATAGCGGTTGAAATAACTTGCTGGGAGGTAAAGCCGACTGCGGAAAGCCCGACGACTGCTGCAAGAATGATGAAAGCAAATATAAGAGGGGTCTTAAATTTTTTCATTGGGTAACAAGTTACCTCGAGAAAAAAAACCCGTCAAGACATTACGCCTTGACGGGTTTTAAATCGACATTCCCTAATTAGGCGAGCGCTTTTTCTCCGCGCTCTTTGGTCCGGATACGGACAACCTCCGTAATGTCGGAAACAAAAATCTTTCCGTCTCCCACACTGCCGGTAAAAGCAGAACTTTGAACCGCCGTCAGGATTTTTTCCAAATCCTGACTCACACAGACGATTTCCACTTTGACCTTGGGAAGAAAATCGAGCTTGTACTGCTCCCCACGCCATTGTTGGACGCTCCCTTTTTGTTTACCGTGTCCTTCAATTTCCGTGATGGTGATTCCCGGATAACCGGAGCTTTCCAGAGCCACTCTCACGGCATCAAGTTTTTCTGGTCGAATAATCGCTTCTATTTTTTTCATCATCGCACCCCGCTGTAATCTTTACGGCTTTCATTGTAAGTTGAACCCGCATCTCCTAAGGGGCTGCTAAATGCATAGTGAGATTTTCGGGTCACGAAATTGGGATAGGCCTGGTTTCCGTGTTCTCCAATATCCAATCCTTCAATTTCCTCTTGAAGACTGACTCTGAGACCGAAGAGAGCCTTGATCAAATACCACGCAATGGCAGAAGTGACGAGTACGTAGGCTCCCACGGCAACGACGCCTGTCAATTGTGCCATCAGGAGTTTGGTACCACCGCCGAAAAGAAGTCCATTGCCTGTCGTGTTCGGGCTGACCCAATCTTCGGCAAAAAGACCCACAGCAATCGTTCCAAATATGCCGTTGACTAAGTGAACCGCCGTTGCACCCACCGGATCATCGATTGAGATTTTGTCAAAAAAGATAACCGCGAGTACCACAATGATTCCACCGATAAGACCAATGATCCCCGCACTGGCTACGCTGACAAATGCGCAAGGTGCTGTAATGGCGACCAGTCCCGCTAAACAGCCGTTGATGGTCATTCCGATATCGGGTTTTTTCAGTAAGATCCACGACGTGAAGGTTGCGCCAAGCAATCCCGTGCACGCTGCCATATTCGTAGTTAAACAGATATGACTTATTAAACGAGGATCTGCGGCCATCGTACTTCCGGGATTAAAACCAAACCACCCGAGCCAGAGAACCATCACACCAATCATGGCAAGTGAGATGTTATGTCCCGGGATCGCATTGATTTGGCCTTTTTTCGGCCCGAATTTTCCGAAACGCGGACCGAGAATCACGGCACCGGTTAAAGCGGCCCAGCCGCCTACCGAGTGCACCACGGTAGAACCGGCAAAATCCCAGAAACCGGATTTTGCGAGCCAACCGCCGCCCCAGATCCAGTGACCCGTCACCGGATAAATGAGACCTACGACAATGAAGGAGAAGATAATGAACGAAAGATATTTGATACGTCCACCAACTGAGCCTGACACAATCGTAGCGGCTGTCCCAGCAAAAACCAGCTGGAAGAAAAATTTAACCGAAAGAGGAACGCCGGTCCAATTCAAGGCACTGTAAACGCCTTGATAGGCGTCACCGGTTACCGGACTGTTGTCCAAGCCTCCCATCATCAGAAGGCCTTTCAAACCGACAAAGGGGGTGCCGTCTCCAAACATTAGACCAAATCCGATGACCCAAAAGGCCACCGTGGAACAGGCAAAGACCACAAAGTTTTTCGACAAGATGTTAACGCAATTCTTGCTTTGCTGAAAGCCGGCTTCTACACAGCCAAAACCCAAATTCATGAAGAAAACCAGCATCGCCGTCACAAGGACCCAAATTGTGTCCAGAACTACTTTAGAATCCATAAATTTACTCTCCTTTTTTGTTACTGGCCGGCTTACTCTCAATAACCGTGCCACCTGATATAGAATACTAATAATTACCTTTAACTGTCAAAACATAACTTTTAAGTCTATAACTTGCTTTCGATAATGTAATTGCTATTACAAAATTGTTGAAAATTGATGAGGAGTCAAGCATGGAAATTTATAATGAAAGAATTTACCACTCCTATAGTACGCGGGCCTAATTAACGCTTTACTTGCGTAGTTCGTTTTGTATAATGAGCGCACTTTAGTAAAACAGTTCTTTAACAAGTAGTTCCATCGGTAAGTAAGGAAGAGAGACCAGGCTAAAACGCCAGGTACTCCACGGTGCCGCCGCTGTAGGCGAGAACGAAAACGAAACAACCACTGCCCCCTTGCGGGGTGGGAAGGTTCGTGAGTAGGAATAAATTGCTCGCCAGTCAGAAGACCTGCCGGTTGGAAAAAGGAGTTTTATGTCTAGGAACGAGCGATTCCTAAAAACAAGTCTGTTCTGCGCTTCGTATTTTCTCTTCAGTTGTTTCTTTCTAAGCCCCACTTTTTCGGCGAGCATCGATAAAGAAAAACCCATCACTCCTGATTTCTACGGAAAAGGTGCTCCGCCAGTCACGACCGTTGTTTCCGCTAATCGCCGCGAAGTTCCCATTGAAAAAGTGTCACGGGCTGTGACCGTGATTACCCGTGAACAAATTGAAAGAAGCGGAAAAGTATTTCTCATGGATCTTTTGCGCGGAGTTCCCGGCGTTCATGTGGTCCAACTGGGAACCTTCGGACGGGAAGCGCAGGTTCACATACGAGGCTCCAACAAAGAATCAACGCTTGTAATGTTAGACGGCGTTCAGATCAATAATGGAAATCAGTCCCTGGCGGCTATTCAGCATCTTACGACAGCGGATATCGAGCGAATCGAAATCATCAGAGGCACTCAAAGTGTTCTCTACGGCGCCGACGCCGTGGGAGGCATGATCAATATTGTGACCAAGGCGGACCATAAAAAGGGTATTCACGGCGGCGCAGAATTTAATTACGGGACGTATGAAACTTTTTATGAGGAAGGCGATCTTTCCGGGGGCTGGGACAAGTTTTCCTTTTCAGGCGCCGCGGGCCGGCTCGATACAGACGGCCTCTCGGACAACGATCAATATGAAAACACAACGGCCCGCGCACACGCAAAAATACAAGTCACAGACAACTCCGATCTCGATGTCTCGTTCCATCATTTCAATTCAATTGTGGGCATTGACGACGGCCTTGTGAGCGGTCGTTTCCGCTCGGACCCTAACCGCAACAGCCGGGCCAATCAGCAAGTTGTAAAATCCAGGTATACCCTCGGACTTACAAACTGGTGGGAACAATATGTCCAGTATTCTCTTTTTCATGATTCCGGCTTGTCCAATGACCCCCGGAACGTCGGCGCGGGCGGAGCGGATCCAGAATCTGCTTTATTCAAACTCAATTCGAACAGGCATAACTTTGAATATCAATCGGATTTTTATATCAAAGATTTTGATGTGCTCACACTCGGGTACGAGCTCGAGAATAGCGCCGTAAAAAGTAAGAGCAGCAGTAAATACGACCGGCTTACGCGCAATCACGGCTGGTTCGCTCAGAATGAATTAACGCTTTGGGAAGTTTGGACGCTCGTCGCAGGGATACGATTGGATGAACATGAACTTTACGGGCTCGAGGCCTCGCCACTTTTTTCAAGCGGTTTATGGATTGAAAAAACACAGACCAAATTAAAGGGGAGTTTTGGCCGAGGTTTTCGTGCCCCTACTTTTAATCAACTCTTCTTTCCCAATTTTGGTGTTCCAACGCTTTCGCCTGAAACCAGCTGGAGCTGGGACGCAGGGTTTGAGCAATTTTATTGGGATAAAAAAGGCAGTTTTTCAGCGATGTATTTTGATACCCGGACCGAGAATCTGATCCAAAATCTTACGCTGGCAACCAACATCGGAAGAGCGCGCAGTCAGGGAGTGGAGATCGAGCATAAGATCAAACTCGCCGAGGGCCTGTACTTTACGACAAGTTATACCTATACTCACTCGATCAACAGGGCAACAAAAAAACGTCTTGCCCGCGTGCCCCGTCATGAGGGAAAATTGGGGCTCACGTATGATTACTGGCGTTTTCACTTCACAGGCGACTGGGTCTGGGTCGGTAAGCGTGAAGACACGAATGCCGTGATGCTCGATGAATACATGCGGCTCGACTTGGCATTATTTTATGATCTGACGAAGTACCTGCAGATTTACACCCGGATTGATAATGCGACCAATGACAACTACCGGGAAGCGAACGGATTTGATATGCCTTACACCAGTTTTACGATAGGATCGAAAGCGAATTTTTAACACCAACAAAAAGGAGAATATCAGATGCATTATTTTTTACTGCCCTTAGTACCTTTAACCATCGCAGAGGCAATCTTTTTCAAAAAGAGATTCCCAGCGTATGGATTTCCCGTGGTCCTTACTCTCATTAAGATGCTTATCACAAAAGTCTCGGCGGTTTACTTTTTTACAGCCTTGGCTCTTTGGGCGGTTGTGTTTCTAACCCGGAAACTGAATAACGTTTCCCAGCTTTCTTTGCCGCGTATCGGCCTTACCGCAGCCTTGGGCGTTTTGGTTTACTCCATCATTTCCAATTTCGGCGTGTGGATCATTAGTGGATGCGTTCCGGGTGACAAACTCTATGCTTTTAATTTTTCAGGACTTCTTGCCTGCTACAAGTCGGGCCTTGCGTATGCCGGCATACATTTCTTGAAAGCGGTTCCGTTAACGCTTGCTCTTGTCCAAATCCTTGATTGGATAAAGGGCTGGAACGTTGCACTCAATTTGCAGCGTCTGATTTCAAATAAGGTTTCTTAACTCTCCAGGCTTTTTTATGAAGCAGGGCTTTCTCTTTTTACTCATTTCCATTTTTTGCTTCTCACAATCCGCCGATGCCTTCTTGGGCCGTAAGGCCAAGCCCTTTCAGATTGAAGTCAAAGTTGATTTTGGTCCCGCCGGCAAACCCGCTCACTCGGAAAAAATCTACGTGGAAAAAGGCACGACCCCCAAAGAAGCGGTGTCGCAAGTTTTTCCCATCCAATCAGGTAAGACATGTTGTTCCTTTCGCGAGATCATGGAAATCGGCGGCGTGCGGGTCGACCCGGCCAAAAACCGGTGGTGGACGTGTACCGTGAACGGATCCAAAAAAGTTTCTCCTCAGAAAAAAAAGCTTAAGCCTGGAGACGTGGTGGAATGGAAGTACGCCCAAGACGCGCAGTAACCATTTTGCTCGCTCTGGGTTTGTTATTTCAGCAGACTTCCATTTTAAGAGCGCAAGAAATTTCCGGGCAGATCAAAATAGAACCCCCTTACCCAGAAATCAAAATCATTAAAGTCCATAAAACAACCCAGGACAGTTGCGCAGAAGAGCAGATTTCAAAATCTCTTTTAGTGTCAGCCGAAGGCGGCCTCGCCAATGCGGTCTTGTGGCTGGAGGGGGAGTTTTCCGCCCAAGGCGGACCCGCCTCTAGCGGAGAAATGTACTTATTACCCGAGCAGGTCGTGACATTGGATCAAAAAAATTGTAATTTTGAACCTCACGTGGCCTTGATCCCGCCGGGCGGCCGGTTACGGGTTCTTAATTCCGATCCGCTTGCTCATGATGTGCGCGCCTTTGATCTGGCCTCGATGCTTTTTAGGCTCGATATGGACACCCAGGCCAAACCCGCGGAGCGCAGCTTCGAAAAACCGGGGATTTATACGATTCGCTGCGGACTTCATCCTTGGATGCACGCCTTTGCCGTCCAGGCAGGTCATCCTTTTTACGCTGTTTCCAATGGAAAGGGTGAATTTGTATTGCGTGACGTACCGGACGGCAGACATACGCTGCACATTTGGCATGAAACCCTCGGGCAAGTTGAAATGCCTATTGAAGTGAGTGGCCCCGTCCAGAATTTTTCCTACACCTTTAAAAACGTACCGGCGGGGAATTAATATGAAAATAAATTCAGGGAAATGGATTTTCATTCTCATGACAGTTTCTGTTCCCACCCTTTTGGCGGCAGAAAGTCTTCCCATTGAAAATGCGGCTATGCCAAAAGCCCGTGAGAATTCTTCCACCATTCCTTTCAGTGTGACGATTGGGGCAAACGATAAACTCACCGTAAAGCCCGGCCAGGTTTTTACAGAAGGCGGAGACTACCGGGGAATGATCCTTCCTTATTTAATCTCACAACCCAAACCCATTTCGTATCCTCGCTGGGCGATCAGGCAAGGCTGGCAAGGGAGGTTTGTGATCGCGATTGAAATCAGGACGGATGGCACCGTGGGGCGTTACAAAGTGATGAAATCTACAGGCCGCCGGATACTTGATAAAGTTGCAACGGACGCGGTCCGCAGTTGGAAATTCCAGCCTGCAGTAAAAAACGGAAAAATCGTCGTAACCTGTATTGAGATTCCCGTTATCTTTGAGCTTCAATGAAAATTGTTTCTCTGATCCCGAGCGCTACGGAAATTGTCTGCGCCTTGGGATTTCAGGATCAATTGGTTGGCCGGTCCCACGAGTGCGATTACCCTGAAGGCGTTGAAAGCCTAACAGCCTGCTGCCTGCCTAAATTCGACACCCAGGGAACGAGCGCCCAAATTCATAGCCGCGTTCAAAAGTTGGTGAGTAAATCACTCTCTGTCTACCGGGTCGATATTGAAAAGCTCCAAATGCTGAAACCTGATGTGATTGTCACCCAGGATCATTGTGATGTCTGCGCCGTAAGCTTTGAAGATGTGGAACAGGCCGTTTGCGAATTGATTGATTCGAAGCCTAAGATTGTTACCCTTAAACCGGATGCGTTAGAAGATGTCTTAAAAGGATTTCAGAAGGTAGCGGACGCCTTGGATGTCCCGAAAAGGGGAGAAGATTTCGTCCGGGAATTCAAAAAGCGTATGAAAGCCGTTTCAGACAAGGCCAAAAAAATTTCAAAACATCCAACAGTCGCCTGCATCGAATGGTTTGATCCGCTTATGATGGCAGCCAATTGGATGCCGGAGCTTATAGAAATGATCGGTGCGCGGGATTTATTTGGCAAAGCAGGCGAGCATGCGCCGCGAGTGGTCTGGGACGATATGATCAAAGCCAACCCTGATTACATCATCATGATGCCTTGCGGCTGGAATATCGCCAAGAGCCGCAAAGAAAGCCCTTTGATCACCCAGAGACCGGGCTGGAATAACCTCAAAGCCGTGCGCGAAGGAAAAGTTTATCTCACCGAAGGCAATCAATACTTTAATCGTCCGGGCCCGCGGCTTGTTGAGTCCTTAGCAATTCTTGCCGAAATTTTCTACCCCGGGAGCTTCCAATTCGGACACCAAGGAACAGGCTGGCAAAAGCTCTAGTATGAATTTACGCAAAACTAAAATTATCGCGACGGCGGGGCCGGCCTGCAGAGACGAAAAAATCTTGAAAGCCCTGCTCTCGGAAGGTGCGGACATCATCCGCATCAACGCCTCCCACACGCGTGCGCAGGAACTTGAGCGCTGGATTCTTTTCATCCGTAAAACCGCAGCGTCCTTAAAAAAGACGGTGGGGATTATGGTGGATCTCCAGGGGCCGCGTGTGCGCACCGGAAAGTTAGAAGGCGGCAAACCGGTCATTTTAAGACCCGGCCAAGAAATTGAAATTCTGGTGGGGAACCAGCCAGGTACTGCGTCAAAAATTGTTACCACGTGTCAGCCTTTTCCTCGGATGCTCAAAAAAGGCGATCCTATTTTGCTGGATAATGGAACCTTGCGTCTTGGAGTTCTCCAGGTCGGCAAAAAAAAGATAAGGGCCCGGGTGATTGCGGGAGGCCTGCTTGGAGAAAATAAAGGCATCAATCTCCCCAACGCACCGATTACACTTCCCGCACTTACGACCAAAGACCTTGCCGATCTTGCCATTGCCTCCAAACACAAAGTGGATTTTATTGCGCTGTCTTTTGTCCGGAGCGAAGAAGACATCCTTGTTTTAAAACGATGGCTTGCGCGGCGCAAAAAAGGAATTTCGGTGATTGCTAAAATTGAAAAGCGGGGAGCAGTCGACCACATCTGGCCGATCTTAGATGCTGCCGATGCAATCATGGTGGCGCGCGGTGATTTGGGAATCGAGTTGGGGGTTGAAAAACTCCCCTTCATTCAAAAAGAACTGATCGAGCACGCTAATCTGATGGCGATTCCCGTGATCACGGCCACTCAAATGCTGGAGAGTATGATTGAGCATCCTACGCCGACGCGCGCTGAAGTTTCTGATGTCGCCAATGCGGTCTTTGACGGCACCGATGCGGTGATGCTGTCCGGTGAAACCGCGATAGGAAAATATCCGGTTGAGGCGGTGCGTGTCATGGCAAAAATTATTAAAGAGGCGGAGCATCATCCGGTTCCTGTGGTATCTGATTTTAAACATTCGCCCGTTACGTTGGCTTCTCCCGTGCGGGCCATTACGCACGCGGCCTACAATGCGGCGCAAGACATTCAGGCCAAAGCGATTTTAGTCTTTACCCGTTCCGGAAAAACGGCCCGGCTTATTTCAAAATTGAGGCCCGAGTGCCCGATCATTGCGCTGGTTCCGTCGGAGGGGATCTCTGGCGCGTTGACTCTTTTGCGCGGTGTGATTCCTCTGGCTCTGCCGCATTCCAATAGTGCCGACAAAATGATTCGTAATGCCGACAAAGCCATTTTGACCCGGAAGTTTTTAAAACGCGGTGACAGCGCAGTGATGATTTCAGGCCGCCAGGCCATCGCCACCGCTCGTTACATGACCAAAATCTACAAAGTCGGAGAGAATTAAAAGATTTAACTACGTGGAATTTGCTCCTTGTCTTTCGATGGGCACAGGTCTGGGGGCTGGTCAGGACCCGGAATAAGGGCATACCGTTTTGTATCCACGTTTCATTTTTGTCTGGTAGGCGCGTTTAAGCGCCCTTTTAAAATGCCTAGGTTCGTTTTTTTCAAGCACACATTTTTATTTTTTTCATTTTCAAACCTGTTGGCACGTAGCTTGTGAATCACAGTTCAAAATCAAAGGAATATGCTTATCCCATTGACACCCCTTAAGATAATAATTAACCTGAAGTCGTGCC
>CAYJTB010000038.1:0-18897 GCA_964372875.1 uncultured bacterium | reverse complement strand
TCTCAATTCAACATCCTTTGCCTCTGTTAACATTTCATTGAGAGTTTCTTTATTAGTTAATAGAAGATCGAGATCAATAAAAAAAAGTTCTTCACTTCTAAACCGAGCACAGACATGTTCCTTACTAAGTTCCTTATATCCTGCTTCAACAAGAATCGAACGCGCCTTTGAATAATTTTCTTCAGCAATTAAAAAATCAATATCCTGAGTGTTGCGTAAAACCCGGTGAGCATTTACGGCAAATCCGCCGACTAAGATAAATGGAATGTCTGCTTTTGAAAACTCGGACGAAATAAGTGTAAAAACGTTCTGATGTTTCATGAATGAATTTTATTCGTTTTCTTCGTATTTATCTTTGAGGCTGCGGACAACGGCGGGGTCGGCCAAGGTGGTGGTGTCACCCAGCGCCCTGCCTTCTGCAATGTCGCGGAGAAGACGGCGCATGATTTTTCCGGAGCGGGTCTTTGGCAGGTCGGCCGTAAAAATAATATCGTCAGGCCGTGCAATGGCGCCGATTTTTTTGACCACGTGGTCTTTAAGCTTTTGCTCCAGATCTTTCGTCGCCTGGTTCCCTTCTTTTAAAGTCACAAAGGCGGCCAAGGCCTGGCCTTTGATTTCATGGGTTTTTCCCACGCAAGCAGCTTCTGCCACAGCCGGGTGATCAACGAGCGCACTCTCCACTTCCATGGTTCCGATGCGGTGGCCCGCGACATTTAAAACATCGTCGACTCTGCCCAGGAACCAAAAATATCCCTCGTCATCGCGCTTTGCACCGTCTCCTGTGAAATAAAATTTGCCGTTCCATTTGGACCAATAGGTTTTTTCGTAGCGCTCGGGATCATTAAAAATCCCGCGAAGCATGGCAGGCCAGGGTTTGGTAAGCGCCGCGTAGCCGCCGCCTACTTCAATCACTTCTCCTGATTCATTTAAAACTTCTGCGGAGACTCCGGGAAAGGGCCTGGTCGCAGAACCAGGTTTTAAAGTGGTAAGCCCTGCCAGCGGTGTGATCATGATCATTCCGGTCTCTGTCTGCCACCAGGTGTCGACAATCGGACAAATTCCCGCACCGATATTTTCGTGATACCACATCCAAGCCTCGGGATTAATCGGTTCGCCGACACTTCCGAGCAGCCGCAGCGAAGACAGATTCGCCCGTTTCGTCCAATCCGTCCCCCATTTCATGAAAGCGCGAATGGCGGTGGGGGCCGTGTAAAAAATCGTGACTTTGTATTTCTCGATGATTTTCCAAAACCGGTCTTTTTCCGGCCAGTCCGGCGCGCCTTCATACATGACAACGGTCGCGCCATTGGCCAAAGGACCGTAGACCAGATAACTATGCCCGGTCACCCATCCGATGTCCGCGGTGCACCAATAAACATCTTCCTCTTTTAAATCAAAAACCCATTTCGTGGTGGCGTAGACACCCGTGAGATAACCTCCTGTGGTATGAATAATGCCTTTGGGTTTTCCTGTGGTGCCCGAGGTGTAGAGAGTGAAGAGCATATCTTCGGAGTCCATGGGCTCGGGCTCACATAAGGGCTTGGCGTCTTTCATTAATTCATGCCACCAAACATCCCGGCCGGTTTTGAAATTACACGCTTGATCGTTACGCCGGACGACCAGCATATTTTTAATCGAAGGAGTATCTTTGACAGCCTCGTCCGCTGCTTTTTTCAAAAGTACGGGATTCCCACGACGCCAGCCGGTATTGGCCGTGATCAGAAGTTTTGCTTGGGCATCATTGATCCGGTCGCGGAGTGCTTCGGCGCTGAATCCCCCGAAAATCACTGAATGCACTGCGCCGATCCTTGCACAAGCAAGAAGTGAAATAGCGAGTTCCGGAACCATGGGAAGATAAATCGCAACCCGGTCGCCTTTTCCTACGCCCAATTTTTTTAAGACATTGGCCGCGCGGCTTACTTCACTAAAAAGTTCTTCGTAGGTAAAGCTTTGGGTGTCGCCAGGCTCGCCTTCCCAGAGAATCGCGATTTTATTTTTCCGCGCGCCTTGGGCGTGCCGGTCCACACAATTGTAAGAGGCATTGAGTTTGCCGCCGAGAAACCATTTCGCGTAGGGGGTCTTCCACTCGAGGATTTTATTCCAAGGTTTAATCCAGTCGAGCTCCTTGGCCCAGCCGGCCCAGTATTCTTCCGGATTGGCTCCGGCCTTTTCGTAAATTTTTTCGTCGCAGGCTATTGCGTTTTTCTGAAAAGAGAGTGGCGGAGGAAACTTCCGGGTCTCTTGTAAAAGGACATCAATAGAAGAGGCGGGGTTCGCGGTGTTAGGCGGTTTCGTCATACTTCCAGGAAGGAAAGAGATAATATTTTTTGATCTCTTCGTGAAAATCTTTGAGTTGAAAAACAAACGAACCGATGGCGCCTTGAGGTAATTCGGCAGGGTCGGGCTCGATACTGGTGTTTAAGATGGGCATTTCCCGCTCGTCAAAGACCACGAGGTTGACCGAGACCTTACAAATGGGGTGTCCGATATTATTGATGACGATACCGCGGAGTTCCGCTCCTTCTTTGGAGTCAAAATGGGAGCTTCCGCCCTTCACGATCACGCGGTGAGGAAGCTTCTGGAAAGATTCGATTTCGGGAAAGCGCTCGATGCCCATTCGAATTCGGAGGCGATTAGATTTTTATTTGTTTTCTTCGGAAGTTCCCAAGGCCTGACTCAGACGTTCCTTATCATAGCCATCGGACACTAAGTCTTTTCGCATCAAGAGAACTTGGATAAATGCTTGAACCACTTCGGGATCAAATTGCGTCCCCGAGCAAGCGATGAGTTCGGCGACACCGTCTTCCGCCGTCATCACCTTCTTGTACCGTCCACCTGCGACTCGCATTGTATCATAGGAGTCAATCACGGCGACGATCCTTGCCCCGAGCGGGATTTCGTTTTTGCTCAAACGGCAAGGGTAGCCTTGGCCGTTGTACCATTCGTGGTGATGCAGGACAAGCGTTGCCTCCCCTTGAAGGAATTTGATGGGCTTCAGAATGCGGTAACCTAAATAAGGATGCTGCTTCATGGCCTCGTATTCGGCAAGGCTCAGTCGTTCGGGCTTCAAAAGAATATCATCGGAGATACAAATCTTACCGATGTCATGCAAAAGTCCCGCGTGCTCGACCACTTCCGCTTCATCTAAGGTGAGCCCCATGATCTCGGCCACTTGCATGGAAAGACTTGCCACGCGGCCCGAATGCCCGGCTGTGAAACGGTCTTTGGATTCAAGCACCTTGATAAGCGCTCTTGAAGATTCAATATATCCGCGCCGTGCCTGGTCCGAAATTTCCGAAAGCTTGCGCTGGAACTCCAAAACTTTGTCGGAGCTGATTTTTAGGTGCGGCAACATGTCCCCAATGGTGGAGAGAATATCCCGGTACAAGAAGACGCGATTTCTGCCGCCGGATTTTGCCCTGAAAAGGGCTTGATCTGAAAAATTAAACAGATCGCCCCGGTGCTTCATCGCGTCTTCTGGAAAAGAGCAGATTCCCAAACTGATGGTAATTGAAATGCGTTCGGTGTCGGCCAAAAAAGTGTGCTCGGCAAAGATTTTACGTAGTCTCTCGCCCATCTCTTGGGCGCCTTTATAATCGATATAAGGAAGGATCATGGCAAATTCCTCCCCGCCGAAGCGGCCGATAAAATCGCTGATCCTGGAACTTTCCATCATCATCCCGGCGGCTTCTTTCAAAACTTCATCTCCCACGCCGTGGCCCCGCTGTTCGTTGATTTCGTGAAACTGGTCCAGATCCACCAAGATGCATGAGATCGGATGACTGTGACGCACCGCCCTTGCAAATTCATCCATTAACTTTTCTTGGAGATAGCGGTGATTGAAAAGCCCGGTCAAGGAATCCCGGATGGAAAGATTGCGAAGTTTTTCGTTGGCCTCTAAGAGCCGCGCGTTTTGCAACGCAACCTCGTCCATCATATCTTCGTGGGAAGAACGCAGTTCATAATTGCGGTAGATACTCCAAAGCCGATCAGGAAGTTTTTGAAATTCTTCTTCGGTTTTGACTAAATAATCGGTGGCGCCGGTCTTCAAGGCCTTCCGGGCCTGGGCCTCAGCACCGGGATCGACAATCAGAACCACGGGAGTCGTGAGATGTCTTTTTTGGATTTCACTCAGAATCTCTACGATTCCGTTTCCGCCTTGGGAGTAATTGGCAAGAACGACGTGATAGTGATTGGTTTTTAATTTCTCAATGGCTTCTGCGGAACTTCGGCTGACATCAAGATGAGCCGGATAATTGGAACTTTCTTCAAATTGCTCTTTAATCGAAGGCGAGGAGGATTCGTCGGAGTCAACTAGCAGGATTGAAAAAGGTTCTTTGTTTGTCATTCTCTATCTTGTTCCTACTCTCAATCTAAAAGATACATGACGAGATTTAATTCTTCAATGGCTCGACGAAAAAATTCGGCCTGTTTCTTTATCCTCCTTTGCCCATAGAGATATTTCTTTGGCGTAGTAAGTCAAAATCACTTGCGCCCCGGCCCTTCTGATCGCTATTAAGATTTCAAGGACGGCTTTTTTTTCATCAAGAAAGCCGGCCTCGCTCGCCGCTTTGATCATGGCGTATTCCCCGCTCACGCTATATCCTGCTATAGGAAATGCAAACCGCTTTTTTGCTTCCAGGATCACATCAAGGTACGCCAGGGCGGGTTTGACCATCACCATATCGGCCCCTTCATTAATATCCATTTCGATTTCTCTCATGGCCTCTTCGCGGTTGGCGGGATCCATTTGATAACTTTGACGGTCACCGAAAGAAGGCACGGAACCGGCCGCCTCGCGAAAGGGGCCGTAAAAAGCGGAGGCGTATTTTGCAGCGTAACTTAAAATGCCTACGGGTTCAAAGGCATTTTGGTCAAGTGCCTCGCGAATAGCCTTAACGCGTCCATCCATCATGTCGCTAGGCGCCACGATGTCGGCACCTGCCTCGGCGTGAGAAAGTGCAATTTTCTGGAGGGCTTGCACGGAGGCGTCGTTTTCGATCTCTCCTTTTTCATTGACCAGGCCGCAATGACCGTGCGAGGTGTAAGCGCACAAGCAGACATCCGTGATCACCACAAGCTCCGGAAAATTCTTTCTAATGAGACGAAGTGTCTCTTGAACAATTCCACGCTTCGAATCATAGGAGGCGCGGCCCAAATCATCTTTTTCGGAAGGCAGTCCGAACAATAGAATTGAACCGATCCCAAGATTTTGAATCTCTTCGAGTTCTCCCAGCAAGGCCTCCGGACTCCACCGGAATTGGCCGGGCATGGATTCGATGGGTTCTTTTTCTCCAATATCTTGTTTCACAAAATAGGGGGCGATGAGTTGCGACAAAGAAAAATGAGTCTCACGAATAAGACGGCGCAGGCCTTCGGTTCGTCTCATCCTGCGCGGTCGATGGTTAGGGAAGTTCATGATTTTTTTCCATTCTTTTTTGTGATCGCGGCCACAAGGCCATCGATGGTATGGACCTTAGCTTCACGGCTGGGTTTGAATCCGTACGCTTTGATGGTTTTACTTGTTACGGGACCGATCGAAATAAGTTGGGACTGGATTTTTCTCCTGACCGGCGCGGGAACCGCTTTAAAAAAATTATCGACGGTAGAAGAGCTTGTGAAGGTAATGTAATCAATCTTCTTTTTTTGAAGCCAAGTCTTCAGTTCATTTTTTTGTTCTAAGGCCTGACGCGTCCGGTAGGCTTCGATTTCAACCACCCGTGCGCCTTCTTTTTCGAGTGAGATTTTTAAATCCGGCGGTGCAATGTCAGCCCTTGCCAAAAGAAAATTTTTTCCATCAATCTCATCCAATTTTTTGAGCTCTTCAAAAAGCCGTGCGCTTGTAAATTCAGCCGGGACTAAATCCGGCTGGATCCCTTTTTCTAAAAGAGCCTGGGCCGTTGCATCCCCAATGGCTGCGATTTTATTCTTTGAAAAAATCCGCGCGTCTTTTTTGAGACGGTCCATGCGGTTAAAAAAAGACCGGACGCCGTTGGCGCTGGTAAAGATCACCCAATCATAATCCCGGATTCTTTCGATCTCTTGGTCAATGGCTTCCGGTTTTGAAGCCGGTAAAATTTCAATGGCTGGAAATTCTAGAACGTCGGCACCCTGTTCTTCCAATCTGTGGACAAGCTGACTTGCCTGCTGGCGGGCGCGCGTTACAAGGACAGTTTTTCCGTGGAGGGATTTTTTTTCGAACCATGCGAGTTTTTTACGGAGCCTCACGACTTCGCCGATGATCGTAAGGGCAGGGGCTTGGATCCCGGCGGCGCGGACTTTCGTCACAATATTTTTTAAGGTCCCTTCCACCACGCGCTGATGAGGAAAGGTTCCCCACTCAATCACCGCAACGGGAGTCGAGAGAGACTTCCCGGCTTTGCCGAGCGACTCCACAATATTGGAAAGATTTCTGGCACCCATAAAAGAAACCAAAGTTCCGCCAAGACCTGCGAGTTTTTTCCAATCCACCTGCGCTGTTTCTTTCGTCGGGTCTTCATGGCCGGTGATCAATGTCACCTGGGAGGCAAACCGGCGGTCTGTTAATGGAATTCCTGCATAGGCCGGCGCGCCGATGCCCGCGCTAATGCCTGGTACCACCTCAAAAGGAATTTTATGCTGAGCAAGAAAACTTGCTTCTTCACCGCCGCGGCCAAAAATAAAAGGGTCGCCGCCTTTCAAGCGCACGACTTGTTTTCCCTTCTTGGCCAGGCGAAGCAGTATCTCGTTGATTTCTTTCTGTTCCTTGTAACGAGTGCCGCCTTTTTTTCCGACAAAGATTTTCTCGGCCCCAGGCGCAAGCTTCAATAGTGCGGGGTTTACAAGCCAGTCATAGACCACGGCCTGGGCCCGTTCCAATTCCTCCTTTCCTTTAATCGTAAGCAAACCCGTATCTCCCGGCCCCGCCCCCACCAATATCACTTTTCCTGTTTTAAATTTTTTTATCATTTCTATACCATCCGCGGCAGGACAACACCCTGGTCGACACTCGTCCCGTCCCTGCGAGACGTTCCTCGTTCGTTCGTGCGGCCTCGCTCCTGGCCACAGAGGGGAAGAGGAAAAGATTGGGTGGCCAGTCCACGCCCGCTCGGCCTTACGGACGCGCCCAGGATGTGTCCTGCCGCGTCTAAAAATTTTATGACACCCTTTCCTAAACCGAAGGCGACGTTGGGCCGTCTCGGAAAAATCCGGAATAGATTTTTCCGAAGGCCCACGAGGGAGGCCGACACCTTATCCGTTTCTATCTTCAATCCTGCATCTTCCCAGCCGTGTGATGTTTCCTTGATGTACGCGTTCATTTGGAAATACTTACTTTTTGTTTTCTCACTTTGCCGGTCGTCGGCCGAACGTTCGCCGTAGGTGGAAAGGGTGGCATTATTTATCATGTCGCATTTTTTCTAGGATCGCTTCGCCGCCTTGGGCGAGGATTTCCATGGCAAGACGAATGCCTATTTGCTCCGGATCTTGCGGAGCACTTTCCACTTTGCTTTCCACCCACTGACCGCCTTCTAATGAAAATAAAATTCCCGACGCCTCGATTTTTTCTCCCTCTTTTTTGGTGCTGATCCCGCAAGGAAGCTGGCACCCGCCTTCTAATCGTTTCAAAAATGCCCGCTCACAGGCCACTTCGAAAGCGCTTTGCAAATGGTTAAGAGGATGAAGAAGCTCTTCTGTGTCTTCGTCACCCGAGCGGCTTTCCACCACAATCGCACCTTGGCAGGGTGCCGGATAAAATTTTTTCTCAGGAAAGATTTCCGAGACTTGCGACGTAAGTCCTAAGCGCCTCACTCCCGCGTAAGCCAAAATAAGAGCATCCACCGCGCCGTCTTCTAATTTTTTAATCCGCGTGTCCACATTGCCGCGCATATCTTCTACGGAAAGCTCGGGATAAAAACGAAGCATTTGGAGTTTTCGGCGAATTGAGCTGGTTCCAACTCTCGCTCCTAACGCAAGCCCGCTTAATTTTTTTCCTTCCCTTGAAATCAAACAATCGCGCGGGTCTTCTCTTTCCAGCACCGCCCCGATTTTAAGACCGGGCGGAAGCTCGACCGCCAGGTCTTTACCGCTATGAACGGCCAAATCAATTTCCCTTTGCTCGAGCGCTTCCTCGATTTCCAGGGTGTAGACGCGCTTCGTCAAAAAAGGTTGAAGGCTGGCCCTTCTGATCATGTCGCCTGAGGTCTTGATCTTTACGATCCTGAAACGAATGAGCGGAAAATTCTGTTCGAGTTTGGCCCGGACAAGCTCGGCCTGGTAAAAAGCAAGTTTACTGCCCCGTGTGCCGATCAGAAATTCGGATTTCATCATGGTCTTCGGGGTTTTCGGAAATTTTTCTCACCGCTCCCGACGAAAGGAGTCCAAAAAGCGAGTGAATGGCTTCCAGTGTTTTCCTCACCGTTCCTGCCCGGGAAGACTCTTTCAACGCTTCCAGCGGGGCATGCAAGAATTTAGACCGCAGGCGCCGGGAAAATTCCTCGAGTCTTTTTTTCTCTTTCTCATCCAGGCCGGTCCAGCGCTTCATCTCTTCTTCAACGAGCGAATCAAAATAACTCGTCAAAAGCCGGATCGTAGGCGCCGCCTCGAGCTGTTCGACCCAGGCTTGAAACTCTTCCACTGCCTGTTCAATGTAATTTTCTGCCTCGCGCATCTCTTTGCGCCTTAACTTCATGTTGGATTGCGCCACTCCCTGCAGGTCATCAATGTTATAAAGGTAAACATCATCGAGAGAATTGATCTCGGATTCGATATTTCTGGGAACGGCGATATCGATCATAAAAAGCGGGCGGTGGCGTCTTTTTTGGATCGCGCTTTTTACAAAGTCGAGTTTCACGATGGGGTGCGGTGCCGCGGTCGAGGCAATCAAGATGTCGATCTCCATTAAAAATTTTTCCCACTCATCCCCGGAAACCCACCGGGCGCCAAAGGATTCGGCCAACATCCGGCCTCTTTCCTCACTGCGGCTCATGACATAAAGGGTCTCGCCTCCTGCCTCGCGCAGCCGCCGAAGGGTAAGACTACTCATCTCACCCGTACCCAACACCATGACTTTTTTTCCGGAAAGCTGACCGAAGATTTTTTCGGCAAGTTCTACCGCCACCGCCGGTACGCTGATCGCCCCTTCATTAATTTTTGTTTTAGTGCGTGTGACTTTCCCAACCTGAATGGCCCGCTCCGCCCAGCGGAAAAGAAAAGAGTCGACTGATCCCGCGTCTTGCGCGGCTTTGAAGGCTTCTTTGAGTTGTCCCAACACTTCGTTTTCTCCGACGACCATCGAATCCAGTCCGGAGGCCACTTGAAAAAGATGCTCCACCGCAGCCTTTCCTTCCATGCGGTAGACATAGCTTTCGAATCGGGAGCGCGGGGTGCCGTGAAAAGCGGTAAGAAAATCCGCGATGGTGTTGGATGAAAGTAGAGGCGAGGCGCGCATCGGCTCAACACTTTCCATCGCAAAATAAAGCTCCACCCGGTTGCACGTAGAAAGAATCAAGGTCTCCACCGAAGGCCACTCACGGCGGATCCAAACGTAAGCCTCGGGAAGACGTTTTTCTCTGAAGTGAAGCGTCTCGCGAACCTCGACCGGGCAATTTTTGTAATTCAGTCCGTAAACAAAAAATTGGATCATCTTAAAATTGGTGCAGTCCCCTCCCCAACAAACTTGCGCCGAAAAAATTGATAAACATAAATAGAAAGGCCACGAGATTCATCACCACCAGGCGTTTTCCTCGCGAGGCCTTTCCATAATGAAAATAAGTAAGGACCAAATAAAACGCGGCGATCCCCAAAGTGAAAATGGTCTTGGGCTCCCAGGGCCAATAAGTGCCAAAGGCCGACTTGGACCAGAGCGACCCCACGCCGATCGCAAGCACCAAGAGAAAAACTCCCCACGCCATGGGCTGGTAAATCAAACCTTCTAAAGATTCCAAGGACGGCAGCCTGTGATAAAAAGCGCCGCCGCGTTTTCGTTTGAGTTCCCGGTGCTGGAGCAGATAAAGGACAGCGGCCACAAAAGAAAGGGTGAAACTTGCGTAGGCAAAAAATGCGGTTCCCAAGTGCATCAGAAAATAGGGATTGAGGGGTGACGGGAGATTAATTTTTTCGCCGTCCATACCTGCCAGCCCGCCTACGATAAGAAGGGCCAGAAGCGGCGCCAGAATTAAACCGAAGGATTCGCTTTGAACTTTTGCAAGAAGGACCAGATAAACAAAGGCCAGTGACCACGCAAAGAAAACGATCGCGTGGCCGGCATTGTACACGGGAATCAAAAAGCCTTCGGAGCCGGTCCGGGAAAAAAAGAAAAACGTGTGGACCAGAAAAGCGACCCTTACCAGGACGAGCCCGGAGCGGCTAATTTTTTTTCCTCCGCCCAGAAAAGCCCCTAAGTGAAGAATGAAGGCGGATAAATAAAGAAAGCATGCGAGGACAAGGATCCACCAAGAAAGCGTCATCTCAGTTTTTTTCCTCTTAGGACTCTGTCGCGGATTTTTCCGAGTTTCGTCAAAACTTCTCCTGTGGAATCAGGAATTGCCTTTTCTAATTCTTCGCGCAAACGCTTGGCAAACAAAGGACTGGCACCGTCCGTTGAAATCGCGATTTGAAGCGGACCTTTTTCCACCACCGCCGGGACATAAAAATCGCAAAGCTCTGGATCATCGACCACATTAATCAAAATCCTTTTTTTCCGGCATGCGCGCGCAAGCCGGGAATTAAATCCCCGGTCGGAGGTCGCGGCAATGACAAGTCTTGATCCATTGAAAGAAAAAGAATCCTGACTTCCCATTTTTTTTAATACGAGTGAGGCCTTTGCCTTTTTTGCTAACTTTTTCAGGCCGGGTGAAAAATCTTTGCTCCGGCAAGTAACCAAGGCACCGCGTTTCAGTAAAGCCTGGATTTTACGCAGGGCGACTTCGCCGCCTCCGAAGACAAGGCACCGCTGGCCCTTTAGTTTTAAAAACAAGGGGTAACCCGACATTTTAGGAGGAAGTGATTGTATCACTCGAAGCTTTCGTCTCGGGAGGGAAAACTGCCGGAGCGGACATCGGCCGCAAACCGTGTAAAGGCTTGAATGGCAAGCTTTTGAAATTCCGCGTAGCGGCGCACAAACCGGGGATGGAAGGGGGCGTCAAAGCCAAGGATGTCGTGGAGCACAAGAATCTGACCGTCCGTTTGAGGGCCCGCGCCGATTCCAATGGTAGGACAAGAAATCTTTTTGGTGATTCGCTCGGCCAGTTTCTGTGGAACGCATTCAAGGACAAGGGCAAAAATTCCGGCATCTTCAAGCCGGAGCGCATCCTCATAAATCTCTTTGGCTTTTTTTGCCTCGCGGCCCTGGACTTTATACCCGCCTAAAAAAGTTGCGGTCTGGGGTGTCATTCCGAGATGTCCTATGACAGGAATATCTCCCCGGACAAGTGCGGTCACGGTCTTGGCAACTTTTTTTCCGCCTTCCAGTTTTACCGCGTCCGCCCCGCCTTCTTGGAGAAATCTCTTTGCGTTGCGAAACGCTTGTTCGCTTGAAAGATGATAAGAACTAAACGGCATATCCCCCACCACCAGAGATTTTTTTACGCCGCGTGTGACGGCCTTCGTGTGATGGAGCATCTCGCGCACCGTCACAGGAACGGTAGACTCATAACCCAAAAGCACCATCCCCAGCGAATCGCCTACAAGGATAATATCGAAACCGACCTCATCGAGCATCCGCGCATAGGGAAAATCATAAGCCGTAAGAGCGGTGATTTTCTCTATGCCTTTTTTGTCTTGGATGGCTTTGACGGTGAGTTTCACCGGTACCCCTTCCAAAAGTGCCGGGTTCGAGACAACCTTCACAATTTCATTGAACCTGGCACTTTTGGAAGGGGTACCCAGTAAAGCCTGAGGCCTCTAAAATTTCCGGGATCAAATCGCCCCAACCGATCGGCATAATATGGAAGCCTTGGGCCATAGGCTTGAGGGCCTTAATGAGCCGCGCGGCGATCTCAACGGCTTTTTTTCTTTTGTCCGCTGCCGCATCAATTTCCTGGATAAGAGCCTGAGGCACGCGGATGCCTGGAATATGGTCATTCATGAATTGGGCCATTTTGGCGGATTTTAAAATAATTACTCCCACGATAAAAGGCCGCTTCACGTGTTTGATCTTCTCTAAAAATTTTTCATAAAGAGGCGGATCGAAAACCGCCTGCGTCTGAAAAAACTCGCAGCCGAGCTCCACTTTCTTTTCGGTTTTCTGGCGTTCTACTTCGAGATCATCGACCACAGGATTCGCCGCGCCGCCGATGAAAAGATCTTTGGGAGCGCCTTCTAATTCTTTGCCGGCTAAATCTTTTCCGTCTTTCAAAGATTTTGCAGCCTGAAAAAGCCCCATGGTGTCCAGATCGTAAACGGGTTTGGCATCCGGATGGTCACCGATTTTTGGCGGATCACCTCCCAAGAGAAGGGCGTTACGAATTCCGAGGACGTACGCAGATAAAAGATCCGATTGAATAGCGAGACGATTCCGGCTCGCAGCGGTCAATTGAAATACCGGCTCAATTCCGTTTTCAATAAGAATACGTGAAAGGGCGATCGAGCCAAGTTTCATCACACCGCCTTGGAGATCCGTCACATTCATCGCATCGACGGCGCCCATAGAACGGGCCTCCGCAAGGGCCTTCGTGACATCCACGCCTTTGGGCGGACCGAGCTCGGTGGTGATGACAAATTTTCCCTTGGCTAATTTTTCCCGTAGATTCATAAAAGCCCTTTCTGCCACCTATAGGCAACCATCAAATTTTTCATCAGCATCGTAACCGTGAGGGGCCCTACTCCGCCCGGAACGGGGGTAATAAAACCGGCTCGTTTTTTTGCTTCTTCGAATTCCACGTCGCCGGCCAATTTACCTTTGACTTCTGTGGTCCCAATATCAACAACGACACTTCCTTCTTTAATCCATTCCCCACGAACGAGATTCGGTTTGCCGGCGCAGGCTACGACAAGATCCGCATCAGAAATCATTTTTCTCAAAATTTCTTCGGGAGTCCCGGTATTGCAAACGGTGGTCGTCACGCGTTTTTCACCTAAAAGAAGCTGGATGGGGCGTCCCACAATAGGACTTTGTCCCAGAATCACCGCGTGCTTTCCCCGAAAATTGATCCCCGTGGATTCAATAAGCGCCATGGCCGCAAGTGCAGTAGAAGGAATAAGACGAGGGCGTCTTGTGACAAGAAAACCTAAATTCATGGGATGCACACCTTCAATATCTTTTTGATAATTAAAGACGCGGAAAATCTGAATGGAATCAAACCCTTCCGGCAACGGAAGCGTCAGAAAAATTCCGTGGGTGCGGGATTCACTGGCCTTACGTATCTGATCCATCAATTGGCTGGGAAGCTGGGTTTGTTTCGGAAGAATTTCGTGGAAACCAATGCCAAGTTTCGCAGCAAGTTTTTTCTGCTGCTCTACGTACCAACACGAAGCGGGATCGCCTCCCACCCGGATGGCAACAAAAGAAGGAGGCTCGAGTCCTTTCTTGGTAAAGGTCTCGATGTCGGACCGGATCTCTTGCTGGATCTTTTCGGCAATTGGCTTTCCTAAAAGTAAATTTTCTTCTGTCATCTCAGCTCCTGGAACCATTTTCCCCCTCAAACTTCTTCTTGAGTTCATCCAAGGCCCGGCGTGCCCGGTTTTTTTTGTCCGGATTTTTGATAGAGACCTGGTTGATTTCTGCGGTTGCGTAGGCGCCCTGAAAGGCTGCGGTTAAAACCGCAAGGCTCACACGAAGATCATTTTTGATGGATCCTTTAATGAGTCCTTCCATCGATTGGACTGCCTCTTTGGCCATCATCACAAGAAAAGCAAGGTCGGCTTGGAGGCGGAAAGAATTTTCCAGTGCCTCATCGATAAATTTTTCTTTTTTCCCGCCAGTCATTCTTTTTGCGGCGCCGTAACTTTTCATCACGGACTGATAAATTTTTGGATCCAGGTCCACGATTTGAAATGTGTCTCGCTTAATTTTTTGAAAAAGTTTAAGGGTTTTGCGCATTCCCTTTTTTGCCTCGGGGTCGAGTTTCTTGATCCCGATCTGCGCGACCATTTCAGCAAGACCGATGCCCAGCGATCCCACATAAGCGCTGACACTGCCGCCGCCGGGCACGGGTTTTTCGCTTGAAAGCTCTGCCAGATAACGGGATAAAGACAGGGAAGTAAACTTTTTCACCTCAAAAGTATAGGGATTGGTTAAGGTATTTGCAACGAGATTTACGCTATAATTCATGCCTATGCGAACGAGCGTCATCATCCCCGCTTTTAACCGTGCCTCTACACTTTTGAGGGCCTTGGATTCTGTTTTAAAGCAGGATCCTCTGCCCGAAGAAGTCATTATTGTGGATGACGGGTCGACGGATGGAACAAAGGAATTAGTCATGAAAAGGGCGAAAGGGGAAATCAAGTATCTCTCTCAACCCAACCGCGGCCCCGCGGCCGCACGCAATCTTGGAATTCGGACCGCTCGGTCAGAATTGATCGCCTTCCTTGATTCCGATGACGAGTGGCTCGCCGGAAAACTCGCAGCGCAACGGGAGTATTTCCAGAAAAATCCTGACGTCCTCATTTGCCAAACCGAAGAGATCTGGATCCGCAACGGCAAACGCGTCAATCCCATGAAAAAACATAAGAAATACGGCGGATGGATTTTTGAGAAATGTTTACCGCTTTGCATTGTGAGTCCCTCGGCTGTCATAATGCGCCGCGAATTTTTTGACCGGGTGGGGATTTTTGATGAATCGCTCCCCGCCTGCGAGGATTATGACCTTTGGCTCCGGGCCAGCGCCCAAATGCCTATTGGTCTCGTTGAAAAACCACTCATCACCCGATATGGCGGCCACGAGGACCAGCTCTCGCAGCGGTTTCCTGTGATGGACGGGTTCCGCATCAAGGCGCTTCAAAAAATTTTGGATTCAGGCCTGCTTTCTTCTTCCCAGAAAGCAGCGGCCTTTTTAGAACTGGAACGCAAATGCAAGATCGTCAGCCTCGGAGCACTTAAGAGAAAGAAGATTAAAGAGTTTCGATATTACGCAAACCTTCCTCGCACATTATTTAAAGGTCATTGCCCCGCGGGGGCTATCCCGATCCTTGAAAAGAAATATTATGGAGGGGATTGCCCCACGGGGGCTATCCCGATCCTTGAAAAGAAATATTATGGAGGGGATTGTGAGAAGTCCGCATGAGATGCGAGAATAAGAAAGCTTGTTGAGTTAAGTCTTCCTTTATTGATTTATTAACCCCCCGGGTTTCTCCATTTTTTAGTGTCATTTTTGACCGTTTTTCGGCCCTTATTTGCAATCCTAAAAATGAGATGCTAAGTTCTAATTTAGAATGGATAAAGCTCAATTATTAGAAATTGATCGTTGTTGCAAAGGATATAAAATAAGGCTTTTCTCGTTCATGTTGTTCTTTTTCACCGTCTCTGTTTTTAATGCCTTCGCCTCAGATGGCCCCTTAACATCTATCGAACATTCCTCCGCTCTACCGGGCGGCCCAAATGTAAGAGAAGTCTCGGTGACGGCACCCAAAATTCAGACTTCCGGCATTCTCCCGCGTCCTGCCATTCGGGAATTGCCGTCCAGTATTGAAGTGACCTCTCCTCTCACCCCAGCTGGTCCCGGAACGGCCTCCAAGGTCTTAGGGCCTTCCACGCTTTCTTTCTCGGGCCGGGGTTTTTTGACCGTGATCAAGATGGGTGAACAAAATCTCCCTCTTAACGCGGTGCGGACTTTGGATGACGGAACAAAAATCATTTATGGAAAATTACAATTTCTTGGCGATGCGTCCCGCAAAGTTAAACCCAATGAAGAAATTTTGTGGTGCCAAGCGGCGGCGTGTTCCGAAGAGGCTTTTCCTCTGATTGTGGGCGTGAAACAGCTCGTGAATTCTTCTCACCCTTTCCAATCAAAATCTTCTTTGGAACAAGTAAACAAATATGCTTCGCTGGATTCAGCGATGCGGGTTCCCCTTAAGCCCATTATGAGTGAAGTGAGTGAAAACCTGGAAGGAAGCAAAACAAAAATCACAGCGGCCGTGAAAGCGCCTTCCTATGAAAACGTCGAAGCAGTTCTTAAGCCGGTTCATCCGTCGGGAAATTCCGCGTTGGATGAGGTGACGCGAATCGCCCTTGAACAGCGGCCTGGTACCGATTTTTATTCTGCCGAAATGCCCCTCCCTCGCGGTATTTATTCCTACGATATCGAGGTCAAGTTTCGGGACCAAACGCTGATGAAATCGGTCAGCCGCAGCCTCACGATCGAATAGCAAAATAACCTAATTTCACGCATTAGCTAGTTTGATAGCCGGTTTCATTGAAATTGTTCATTGGAATGGTACTTTGCAAATATGAAAGTTCTAACGGGAAAACTGGCGGCAGCCTTTACTGCGTTTGCCTTAATTTTTTCGCCGATTGCCTTTGCGGGTGATTCTGCTCCCATCACAACGACATTAACAGGCGCCATCATTGCCGAAAAGCCCGTGGATGTCAGAGTCCCTCTTCCTGCGGATGGAGAAACTTACCGGCTCAAGTTCGGAGAAGGATTGCGACTGTTCATTGAAAAAAATCCATCAATCATTAAACCGGCAACCGTAAAAGATGTCATCGTTCCTTCAAACGCTGACGTTTATGAGCAGAGTGAAGTCAGTATCACAATCCTTCTTAGGGATGGAACGCGGAAAGAAGCCAAGATGAAGATTGAGCACTTGATGGACGCCCTCGTCCTCCCTGGTTTCAAATCCTATAAAATTGTGAATCTAATAATCTCGTAAGATTTCTTTACCGATCTGCCTTTCCGGGTGTATATCTAGGGCATGTATTGCCCGAAAAAAATCTACATAAAATATTGACTTGAGGTTATAATACCGCGTAATATAACCACCATGTACCGTACCCTTGGAGAGGTTCGAAATTGATTGGACGGAGGATTCAGTCGTTTTTAGAGAAATCAAAAAAAAGCATTCTCTTATTAGGGCCCCGGCAAACAGGAAAATCGACGCTCATCCGTAACCTCTCTCCCGGACTTAAAATTAATCTCGCCCAT
The DNA here is from genome assembly GCA_964372875.1 of uncultured bacterium. GTDB lineage: Bacteria > Omnitrophota > Omnitrophia > Omnitrophales > JACQLI01 > CAYJTB01. The sequence continues at coordinate 1,840 of CAYJTB010000038.1, read as the reverse complement.
GAAGGCACCTACCTTGAATTTGCAAGAAACCCGCAAGAGCTCGAACAGCGTTTGGATGCGGTCCGCCCAAAAACAGTTTTCATTGATGAGGTCCAAAGACTTCCCGGGTTGCTTCATGCTATCCAGGTCATGATTGATGAATCGCCGCGTCCGATTAAGTTTTATCTAACGGGTTCAAGTGCCAGAAAACTGCGTCGGGGGAAAGCCAATCTGCTCCCGGGGAGAATCCATACCTATCATTTGGGGCCGCTTGTTGCCTCAGAACTTGATTACTCCATGGACACAAAACAGGCCCTTGCCACCGGCACGTTGCCCGGCATTTGGACTGAAACGGACTTTCGTGAAAAAAGCAAAACCCTTCAATCTTATGCGGCCACTTATTTAAAGGAAGAGATTCAGGCAGAAGCTCTCTCCAAAAACATTGAAGGCTTTTCTCGCTTTCTTTTTATTGCCGCGGCGGAAGCAGGGAAATTTTTAGATCTCTCCAAACTGTCGCAGGAGGCAAGGGTCCCCCGCCAAACGGCCGTCCGATTTTTTGAAATCCTTGAGGATACTCTTATTCTCAGACGATGCGAGGCTTTTCGTAAATCAGAGCGGAAAAGATTGATTCAGGCTCCGCGCTTTTTCTTTTTCGACACCGGGGTCATCAATGGTTTACTCAACAACTTTGTGGTCTCACCGGACCGGATTGGCATGTCTTTCGAACATCTTATTTTTAATCAAATCCATGACAGCGCGGCAGCGAAAGATGTCGATATCCGCCTTTCTTCTTACCGGACAGAGCATGGAGCAGAAGTTGATTTTATCATCGAGTTAGGGGACAAGGTTATAGCGTTAGAGGTTAAAGCCTCGTCCAACGTAGGAACGTCTGATTTCAGCGGACTGAGGAGTTTCGCGGATTATTTCGGGAAAAAACATCGCGCCATGATGGCTTATCTTGGGCATTTCCCGAAAAAAATCGGGAATATCGATATCCTCCCTTGGCAAACAATGCTTCAGGAAATCGGTCTCTAACCCGGTTTTCTCATCGATTTTCTTCTTTATGAGAAAACCGCTTTGGACGTCATAAGTTACGTCCAAAGTTTTGCGCGCTGATTGGACAGCGCGCAAAAGATAAGCCTTTTTGCGAAAAGAGCACAACGTGTTTTCGCAAAAACTCTTCGAGCGAATTTCTCATCACCATGATGAGAAATTCGGGCTAATCACCCACGAAGTTTTTAAGTCCATTTTCTCCCGCATAAATTTATAGCAAGACATAGCATTTCACCTTGCGGCCTTGCAAAATCAAGGCGGGCAAAGTAAGGTTTAAACAGAAAGTCAAAAAGGAGAAGACACATGATGAGAACCATAAAAAACAATATCGCGGTTGCTGCACTTGCTTTGATTTTTTCTGTCCCCGCCGTTTCTTTTGCAGGCGGGCCTATTCAACCCAGCGGGTCTAAGCAACCTGTAGGCCCTACGCGTTCCGTTTCACCTTCTTCGCGGATCAATCTGCAGCAGGACCTCAAAAGCATTATAAACAAGCTGACTGTGATGCGATTGAATAGTAGTTCGATTTTTAAAGTGTATGATTTCACATTGGCTGCCGTAAAACCAGGAAAAGTAGCATTTAAGTTCACAGGCGACGCTTGCGGAGCCAGCGGCCTCAAGTGTCCTGATTTTAAGGGAGCCGGAACAGTAAACGTTACCATTCTTTCAGATGGTCCCTTAGGTGTTGCTCAAACGAAAATTGTCAAAATAAATAAAGATTTTGTAACAGGCAATAAATCTATGGACGAGGAGATCCGCCCAGGAGATAAGATTCAGTTTAAACTGGACGGCAGCATGCTTCGCCTCAACT
>CAYJTB010000037.1:0-20801 GCA_964372875.1 uncultured bacterium | reverse complement strand
ATAGTTTTAATCTTGGCTTTTAACTCTTGGGATAGCTCTAGAAAACGGGTTAAAATCGCGTCCTTCATTAGGGCGTTAATATAACATGGAGACAGGCGTCAAGATTCCAATTTTTTAATACCGCTTCCGGTTTCAATATTTGACGCGGACGAGTGTAAGGCCGCAAGCAGGGACCGTGGGACCGGCCAAGAACCTCCTCTGGCTCTTCAAGATCTTCGAGAATTCTTTCGGAGAAATTTTCCCTCGGCCCACTTCAAGGAGCGTTCCCGCAATATTTCTCACCATGTGATAAAGAAACCCGTCTGCTTCGATTAGAAATTTAATCTCTTTGCCTTTTTGTTTAACTAAAATTTGTTTTATTCTGCGGATCGAACTTTTCGTAGGCGAACCGGCGGCCTGGAAGGCGCTGAAATTTTTCCGTCCCAAAAGCAAACGCGCCGCTTTTTTCATCAAAGAAAGATTCAACGGGTAAACGTATTGATAGACCCGGCCGTTTAGAAGCGGCGAGCGGATATAAGAATTCAAAATCCGGTATTCGTAGGTTTTTGTTTTGGCCGAGCAGCGCGCGTGAAAATCCGCCGGGACTTCTTCAATTTTTTTTACCGCGACCTGCTTGGGAAGAATTCCGTTCAAACCTTTTTGGATTTTGCCTAAGACAAGTTCGGAATCCGTTTTAAAGTTCACCACTTGAGCTTCGGCGTGGACGCCTGAATCCGTGCGGCCTGCCGCGGCCGCGATCTTCATCCGCCGGTTGAAAAGTCGGGAGAGGGCTTTCTCTAGCTCGCTTTGAACGGTGGGTCTGTCTGTTTGGCGCTGGAAACCGAAAAAAGAAGAGCCGTCGTATTCGAGCGTGAGCTTAAGATTACGCATTCATCCGGCGGGCAAGGCCGAGGTCGAGGAGTTCCTGGTTGAGAAATTTTCCGTCGCGAAGAACTTTCTCACGCTCCTCAGTCCCCTCTAGGTAAAAAAGGTCGGTGAGGTAACGGCCGTATTTGTCGCGGCCGGAGAGTTTAATGACAACGAAGGAGACCCGCCTGAGGGTTCGCTTAACGAAATCGCTCGCCGGTTTTCCCTTCCCAATCTCAGCCGCGTCAATCCCCCGAAGTCTCAGTTTCCACTCCGTCCAAAAACGAAATCCTAAGTCGACATCCGCCCAGAGCGTGTCGTCGTCAATGACATTTTTAACCGTGGCTTTGTAAGTATAAAGGAGCTCGAAGGCGCGGCCCCGTGTGGCGTCAAGTCGCTTGAACCGGTACCGGTCGCCCCGCGGGTTTTCTTCCATGCGGACGGCCTCAATGAGGTCCCCCTCCTTCGGATTTCGAATTCCGGTGAGCAACAAGTCGTGCCGGTTCCGGAAGCCGAGGTCTACCGAATAAACGTCCGGGTGCTGGTGAAGGTCGCGGGGCTTGACAATTCGATACGTAAAAAATCGGCCGCGCCTGGGTTTGAGCGGCGGCAGACCTGGGTGAGTGTCTCCTTTTTCCAGTGTGAGGGGCGGGGCAGCGAGCAATTTTCGTGAACGAATTTCTTCCAGGAGTTGAGGAACGCTCCATTTTTTACGAAGGGCCTCGCGGAAAAGGAGGCTGCGTTCCTTGGAATTTTCGATTTTAGACAGAAAGCGGTAATGGCTCAGGGTCAATTCTAAACTCGAGTTTAGAATTGGGAAGGCCCTTTGAAACCTGAGAATATCGTAAAGATAAACTTCCGTGACATCCAAGTCGCCGGCCAGGTGCGTGACTGTTTTTTTTCCATAGACGGCCCTTCCTTCATGGACCCTCAGATGCTCGTTGACGATTCGCGCCGCTTCCCACCACGTGCGGACCTCTTCGCGTTCCAACGCGGTCTTGGCACGTGCCCGTCCCTCGGCCAATGCCTTTCGCACCCGGCTCAGAAGTGTTTCATAATTTGTTTGTTTTGTTCGTTCGAGCATAGTCGTTGTCATGTGAGGGTACCTTTTCCGGCGGTGCCGGGTTCAACTGTTAAGACTTGATACAATTTTTCAACCCGGCACTTGTGGAAATGGTACCGGTTTTCTACTTAAAAAGGAGTTCCGCGATTTGGACGGCATTGAGTGCTGCCCCTTTACGAAGCTGGTCTCCGCTCACAAAAAAAGCCAGGGCATTTTCCCGTGTGGGATCTTTACGAATCCGGCCCACCAGGACATTGTCTTTGCCTGAGGCCTCAAGCGGCATGGGAAAATAATTTTCTTCGCGGTCGTCCACCACTTCCACTCCGGGTGCTTTCTCGAAAATCCGTCTCGCCTCCTCTTCCGAGAGCGGCCGTTCAAATTCCGCCACAATCGACTCCGAATGCGCCCGCAGCACGGGCACGCGAATTGTGGTCGGCATGACCTGTACTTCCGGCGCGTGAAAAATTTTCTTCGTTTCTTCAATCATCTTGAATTCTTCTTCCGTGAAACCGTCTTCACGAATCTTGCTGTCGTGAGAAAAGAGGTTAAAGGCAATTTGGTGACGGAAAACTTTTCGGGTTAGCTTCTTGCCTTCCAAAATTTCCCGGGTCTGCTCCTGAAGTTCCAACATGGCTTTCATCCCCGCCCCGCTTGCTGCTTGGTAGGTCGACACCACGGCCCGCTTCAGTCCCGCAGCCTTGTGGAGCGGCCAAAGCGGGACCGCCATAATAATCGTGGAGCAATTAGGGTTGGCGATGATGCCATGATGTTTAAAAATATCTTCGGGATTAATCTCAGGAATCACCAAGGGGACGTCCGGCTGCATCCTGAAATAGCTCGTGTTATCCACCACCACGGCTCCCCGCTTCACGGCATGAGGAACAAGTTCAGAGCTCACAGTCGAGCCTGCACTTGAAAGCACGATGTCGATTCCTTTAAAAGAATCGGGACACGCCTCTTCAATCAAAATTTCTTTTCCCTGAAATTTTATTTTTTTGCCGGCGGATTTTCCGGAGGCTAAAAGTTTGAGTCCCGCCATCGGAAACTTCCGCTCTTCCAAAATGGAAAGAAATTCCTGTCCCACCGCCCCTGTCGCGCCAAGGATAGCTACTCGTACGGGTTTCATCGATTAGCGTTCAGCGGACAGCGCAGAGCGTTCAGGGTTGAGCATCCGGTAAAGCATCTTTCCTACTTCCTCAATTAAGTTTTCAATTTTTTCGTTTTTCTGGTTGTACCCTAGATCAACAGACAATAGATATTGAGTTTCCAATTCGCATCGAGAACCGTAAGCAATGGCCAAAAATTGCTTATATTCTTTACTAAACTGGCGTCCATACCCCTCGGCGATGTTTGATGGAATTGATATGGCGGATTTTCGAATCTGCTGAGATAAACCATATTTTTCATCCGGAGGAAATGATTTAGTCAACTTGTAAATCTCTAATACAAGTTCATATGATTTTCTCCAAACAATCAGATCTTTAAAACTTTGAGTTTTCATTTCTTTTTTCTCTGTACGCTGAACGCTGTACGCTTCACGCTTTGATTGCCTTCGAAACCAAATCCCCCATCTCCGAACAACTTACCAGCGCCGCTCCTTCCTGATAAATGTCAGCCGTCCGGTAACCTTCGAGTAAAACCTTTTCCACCGCCTGTTCCACCGAGCGCGCCACCTCATAAAGCTGAAAAGTCGAGTCCAGCATCATGGCTGCCGAAAGAATTGCCGCCAAAGGATTCGCCTTGTTTTGCCCCGCAATATCGGGGGCTGAACCGTGAACCGGCTCATAAATCGCGTGATGATTTCCTAACGATGCCGACGGCAGCATGCCAATGGATCCCGTAACGACGGCTGCTTCGTCACTTAAAATATCGCCAAAAAGATTGGAAGTTAAAATCACGTCAAACTGCCGTGGGTTTCTTACCAGCTGCATCGCACAATTGTCCACATAGAGGTGATCGAGCTTCACATCCGGATACGTTTTTCCCATTTCTGTTACGACGCGCCGCCAAAGAATACTAGATTCGAGGACATTTGCCTTGTCAACCGAAGTGACTTTGCGGTGACGCCGGCGGGCCAGTTGAAATGCTTTGTCAGCGATCCGGTGAATTTCAGATGTGGTGTAGACCTCCGTGTTCACACCGCGTTCTTCTGTATCTGAAATTTTTTGGATACCCTTGGGTTCACCAAAATAAATTCCTCCGGTGAGTTCGCGCATCACGACGAGATCCGTTCCCTCAACGATTTCTTTTTTAAGAGGCGAACTTCCCGCAAGACCGGGATAAACTCGCGCAGGCCGAACGTTCGCATAGGTGCCGAGTTCTTTACGCAGAGATAAGAGCGCCTGCTCAGGCCGCTTGTGATATTCGACGTTTTCCCATTGGGGGCCCCCGACCGCGCCTAAAAAAACGCAATCAGAATTTTTGGCGAGGGCCAGTGTTTCACCCGTGAGCGGAACACCGTATTTATCAATCGAGGCGCCGCCAATCAGGGCCTCTTTGATTTCGAAACCAAGATGAAACGTATCCGCTACCTTGCGGACAATCTTTACGGCCTCGCGGGTGACTTCAGGCCCAACCCCATCGCCCGGCAATACGGCGATTTTATATTGCACGACTAGTACCTTGTCATTTTAATTTTTAGGGGAACAAGTACTGTGCTGGATTGAAATTGGAACTCCCAATTTCAATCCTGACTACGCACTAGCCCATTCCTTTTAGTTTTGCGTATTTAAAAATATCGCCTGCCTCAATGATAGGAAGGACTTCGCCGATTGGTTTCAAAGTAAAAATTTCGCCGGAACTTATATGCTTCACCGCGTGGTGCTCGACATCCACTTCAAGTTCATCGCCTGTTTTGATTTTTTCGATGAGCCGTGCCGGTGTTTCGAAAGGAATGAGGTATCCCCCATTCACAGAGTTACGGAAAAAAATCCGAGAATAAAATTCCGCAATGCAGGATTCAATCCCCGCCTCGCGTAGACAAATCGAGGCATGCTCGCGCGACGAGCCGCAGCCAAAGTTTCTTCCCGCCACGAGGATTTTATAATCCGACTGTTCTTGCCCGTCTTTGACAAAGGGAATTTTTCCAAAAGGAAGACCCTGCGATTTGTCCAGCAGGCCCCGCATGGCAAAGCGGCCGAACATCTTCCGCTCTTCCGGGATGGCAGGATTGTAAGTGAGATATTCCGCAGGGATGATTTGATCGGTATCGATATCATCGCCTACCACATAACATTTTCCTCGAATGATTTTTTTCATGATGGTGGGGGTAGGGGCGCCATTCATGGCGCCCAGGGCGGGGTAAACCCCGCCCCTGCATTCATATAATAAATTTCCTCGGATCGGTGATTTTTCCTTCAACCGCCGAAGCGGCCACGGTATAAGGGCTGGCCAAATAGACCTGGGCGTCGCGCGAACCCATGCGGCCCGGGAAATTACGGTTGGTCGTGGAAATGCAAACCTCGGCCTGATTGAGACGGCCAAAGGTGTCCTTGGGACCGCCCAAACAGGCGGCGCAAGAGGCATTTCCAATTTGGGCGCCGGCCTGGACGAAAATCTCGCGAAGTGTCTTACCTTCGATTTTTTCCTTATCAAGGTTGCGGTCGACTTCAGTCGTCGCCGGAACAATAAAAGTAGCGACTTTGGTTTTTCTTCCGTTTAAAATTTTTGCCGCGGCGATAAAGTCGGTAGTTTTTCCGCCGGTGCATGAACCGATATAAGCGCGTGTAAGCTCGGTCCCTTCCACCTCGCGCACCAAGGCCCGGTTGTCCGGCGAATGCGGTTTGGCCACGACCGGTTCCAAATCTTTTGTCCGGTAAATCCGCTCAGTAAAATAACTCGCGTCGGAATCATTTTTCACGACTTCAAAAGGTTTTGAAGTTTTGCTTTTTACAAAACGGGTCGTGACCTCATCAGGCTCGATCACACCATTCTTGCCTCCTGCCTCAATCACCATATTGCAAAGCGTCATGCGTTCTTCAATATTAAGCGACATCACACCTTCGCCGGCAAACTCCATGGCCCGATAGACAGCTCCGTCCACACCGATATCTCCGATGATCCAGAGGATAAGATCTTTGGCCATCAGATAAGGGGGAAGCGGCCCGTCAAAAACGAATCGCATGGTCGGGGGGACTTTGACCCAGAGTTTTCCCGTACCCAAAATAAAACCCGCGTCGGTGTTGCCGATGCCGGTGGCAAATTCCCCAAAAGCTCCGGCGGTGCAGGTATGGGAATCCGTACCGAAAAGAATCTCGCCGGGGCGCGTGTGGCCTTCTTCCGGAAGCGCGATATGACAAACACCTTTATATTTTTCTCCGCCGACATCGTAATAGTAAGGAAGATTTTGTTCTTTCACAAAATCGCGCAGGACGTCCACATTGCGGTGGGCCTTTTCATCCGCGGTAAAGATATAGTGGTCAGGAATGATCACAACTTTTTCGCGGTCCCACACCTTGGCGTTCTTACCAAAATGTTCTTTAAACACACCGATGGTACCGGGGCCGCAGACGTCATGAGTCATCAAGACATCCACATCCACCCAAATGTTCTCGCCCGGCTCGACGGATTTTCGTTTCGCGTGACGAGCTAAAATTTTTTCTGTGATCGTCATTCCCATAAATTTTTAAGCCTTCTGGACAAATCTTTCCTGAGGACTCGACGCTGAAGCGTAGTCCTTCATCGGAATCCGTCCTGCAAGAAAGGCCTTTCTTCCGGCTGAAATCGCTTCGCGCATCGCCTCTGCCATAAGGATCGGCTCATCCGCACACGCAATGGCAGTATTCATTAAAACACCGTCTGCCCCCAATTCCATACAAATCGCGGCATCTGACGCCGTCCCCACGCCCGCATCTACTATCACCGGGCAGGAGACAGCTTCTAAAATAAATTTAAGGCTCAAAGGGTTTTGAATCCCGCGGCCTGAACCGATGGGTGACGCCAGAGGCATCACGCAAGCAGCCCCAGCCTCTTCCAGTTTTTTTGCCACGATGGGATCATCGCTGGTGTAAGGCATCACCACAAAACCTTCTTTGGCCAAAATTCGCGTGGCCTCAAGAAGCGCCACCACATCCGGGAGAAGTGTTTTCCGATCACCCATCACTTCGAGTTTAATAAGATTTCCCAGTCCGGCCGCTTTGGACAAACGGGCAATCCGGAGGGCTTCCTCTACCGTATATGCGCCCGCGGTATTAGGAAGGAGCGTATATTTTTCACGGTCGATGTAGTCCAAAAGGGTCTTCTCCCGCTTGGCCGGATCAAGATTGACCCGCGCAATCGCCAGCGTTACCATCTCGGCACCTGAAGCCTCATGCGCCTTCACCATAACCTCCGGCGCCGGGTATTTCCCCGTCCCGATGATCAGCCGCGAACCCAACTCATACGGCCCGATTTTGAATTTGGTATCTGTCTTATTCAAGCAATCACCACCTTGCGCTCCACCCGGTCATATAAATCCAAATATTGCTCGGCCGATTTACGCCAAGAAAAATCACATTTCATTCCGTTTCTAACAAGTTTCTGCCAAAGTTTCTGGTCCTGGAATACCGCAAGGGCGCGGTCCACTGCCGCAAGAAAGGCCTTCGTGTCATATTCTTTAAAAACAAATCCGGTCCCCTCTCCCGTTTGGGCATTAAAATCTTTGACCGTATCCGCAAGCCCGCCCGTCTCCCTGACCAAAGGCACCGTTCCATAACGAAGCGAGATGAGTTGCCCCAGCCCGCAGGGCTCATAGCGGGATGGCATGAGGAAAACGTCGGAGGACGCATAAATCCGTTTGGCCATGCTTGCATCAAAAAGAATATGAATTCCTAATTGCTTGGGATATTTTTTTCCCAACTCACGAAAGATCTGCTGATATTTTTCATCCCCGGTCCCCAAAAGGACAAATTGAATTCCCCGCTTGACCATTCCTTCAAGGGACGCAGCCAAAATATCTAAACCTTTTTGATCGGCGAGGCGCGCGATGATGGAAAAAATAGGAATCTTGGGATCTACCGGAAATTGATTTTCTTTTTGCAGCGCCGCCTTATTTTGGGCCTTGCCGTCCAATTTCTTCGCATTGAAGTTAAACGGAATATCCGGATCGGTTTCAGGATTCCATTCCTCGGGATCGATTCCATTCACAATCCCGACTACATCGTCGCGGCGGTTCTGAAGGATTCCTTCCATCCCAGAGCCGAATTCTTTCGTTTGAATTTCTTTGGCGTACCGGGGGCTGACGGTCGTAAGAGCATCCGCATAAACCAAGGCACCTTTTAAAAAACTAACTTTGCCCCAAAATTCGAGCCGCTCCAAACGAAACATGTCCCAAGAAAGTCCGGACAGAGGATGCGAATCAGGCGGAAAATTTCCCTGATACCCGAGGTTATGGATCGTAAAAATACTTTTCGTCTTGGCGAAAAAGGGATCGTTCAGATAAAGGGTCTTAAGATAAGGGGAGATCAACCCCGCCTGCCAATCGTGGCCATGAATCAAGTCCACTTTTAAATTCAGTTTTTTGAGCGCCTCCAGCACTCCCCTTTGGAAAAATATAAAGCGCCGGTCGTTATCCGGATAATCCCCAAGCGGTGTGCCGTAAAGTTCGTCGCGGCTGAAATATTCCGGCTGATCAATAAAATAAACCTGATTTCCGTTGGGTTCGTCGTAGCGAAAAACACGGCCCGTTTCGACCTCTGAGCCGAGCGGGATCTGCAGTTTCTCCACCACTTCTTTGATGGGCCAGCGGCTCATATCGATTTTTTTATATTTGGGCAAAAAACAGATCACTTCCTGGCCCAAAGCCCGAATTTCTTTAGGGAGGGTCCCCGCCACATCGGCCAGACCCCCTGTTTTTGCGTAAGGAGTGATCTCGGGTGAAACGAATGCAACGCGCAATTTTTTTCTACTCATTGGAACCTATGGGTCAATTATTGGACTTTAACGACCGAGTTCCAAGAACCGAAAGCGTTGGGAACGCATTCAACGGGACGCTGATCGTTTTCCCATATGCCGTCCACAAGGTAACGATATTCGTACCGGCCCAGAGGCAGGGAAAGTTCTACTTTCCATTTCCCCGACTTGTCCTTTTTTAAAGAATTCGATTCCGCATCCCAATCGTTAAAGGCCCCGGCCACATACACACCCTTGGCCAAAGGGGCATAATATTCAAACGGTACTTTTGTCTTCTTCAAACCTTTTGGCGTTGTTGACACTTTCTTCTCCTTATGGGTGAGTCAGGCGGGAAAAATTATGACCCGAGTATATCTTAGGCATGCCTAAATTGCAACCGGCCGCAAAAAGGCCACAAAAAGGGTTATGGACGATAAAAAGTTTTGGAATGCGGTCTGGAAAAGGTATAATGCCCGGCCTATGAGACGATGTGAAATTTGCGGAAAAGGGGCGCTCAACGGTAACACCATCGCCCGCCGGGGTATGGCCAAGAAAAAAGGCGGCGTGGGTAAAAAGATCACAGGCATCACCCACCGGCGGTTTTATCCTAATCTGCAAAGAGTCAAAGTGAGATTCCCCAATGGGACAGTTCAACGGGTTCAGGTATGTGCGAGCTGTCTTCAGGCGGGAAAAGTCGTTAAGGCGGTTTCGTTTAAAAAGACTGCTGTGACGGTTTAACGTCCTTGGCTTCAAGGACGGTGGTTGTTTGCCCTTCCCACGATTTCTGATCAATCGAATAAACTAAATCAATCTGTTCGCCCGGTTTAAAATCAAAGCGTACACCGCTACGCTGTGAGGCTGTCACTTCGTACGTATCATTCCCATCCGTCATCCAAACCTGCGCGCGGGTATAACTTTTAGTCTTTTTGGTCTGGACGGTTTTGATCTGAAGCGCTCGGGTTAAAAAAACAGGCTTTTGGTTTCCAATGCCGTAAGGTTCCAAGCGTTGGATTTCTTTTAAAAATTGAGGCGTGAGGTCCGTAAATTTGATTTCGAGATCGACATCGATTGATTTCAAAAATGTCTCCGCCGGATAAATCCCGCTGCAATGTTCGTTGAGTTTTTTCCGGAGCAAAGGGATCTGATTTTCTTCGACGCTAAAACCTGCGGCCTGTTCGTGGCCCCCAAATTCCAAAAGAAATTCGCCGGCTGATTCCAGCGCCTTCACGAGGTGAATGGAACGAATCGAACGGCCCGAACCCTTTCCCTCTTTTTCTTTGAGGGCAATCACCAAAGACGGCCGGTGATATTTTTCTACAAGCCGCGCGGCCACAATTCCAATCACACCCGCATGCCAGCCCTGCTGTGCCACCACCAACACGCGGTCCTTGGAAAAATTAACCGTGCGCTCCACTTGCTCAGTTGCTTCTTCCAACACCTTTTTTTCCGTCTGCTGCCTTTGGCGATTTTCTTGCTCGAGGATTTGCGCCAGGCTTTCGGCCTCTTTTTGGTTGGTGGTAAGCAGCAGGCGAAACGCAGTAAGGGCAGTGGACATCCGGCCTGAGGCATTGATTCTTGGACCAAAAATAAATCCCACATGACTTGTTTTGATTTCACGCGCGCGGACATTGGCGGATTGACTCAAGGCCTTGATCCCCGCTCTTTTGCGTTGGGAAAGCTGACGCAGGCCTTCTCTCACAATGATCCGGTTCTCTCCCCGGATCGGGGCCATATCCGCCACCGTGGAAAGGGTCGCCAGATCTAAATATTCAAAGGATTCTGAACTTAACAAGGCCTGCGCCAATTTAAAAGCCAGTCCGCCGGCAGAGAGTTCCTTAAAAGGATAGGCGCAGCCATCTTGTAACGGATTTAAAATTGCGAAGGCGGGCGGCAGGCCTGATAGAGGGATTTGGTGGTGATCTAAAACGAGGGTTTCGATTCCAATTTCGCGCGCTTTTTTAATTTGCCCGGCGGCGGTGATACCGCAATCGACTGTAATTAAAAGACTAAATCCTTCGCGTCCGGCTTTCTGAATCGCTTCAAGGCTCACACCATAACCATCTTTGTCGCGCTCAGGGAGAAAAGTCTCGAAGGCAATGCCGAGCCGCTCGAGTGTCAGGCTTACAATCGCAGCGCCAGTGACGCCATCCGCATCGTAATCCCCGTGGACTAAAACTTTTTCGCCCGCCTCTTTCGCTTTTTGAATCCGGGCAACAGCTTCCTTCATTCCTTTCATCAGGAAGGGATTGAGAAATTTTTCTTTGGAAGAAAAGAGATAGTCTTCGATTTCATCGGGAGTAATGAGCCCCCGATTTGCGAGAAGGCGGAGGAAGTTGACAGAGAGTTGCGCGCTTGCGTCATCCTGAGCGAAGCGACACGTCTTCGAGTGCGGCACACGTCTTTGAGTGCGGCAAAGCCGCAAAGCCGCGAGGATCTGAGATCCTTCGGGCCGTTGGCCCTCAGGATGACTACGAACAGCCCAAACCGTCTGAACCATTCAGCTCAGTGCGCTTTCCAATCCACCAAAAGCGCGCTGGCCACAAACACGGTGGAATAAACACCCACAGAGAAACCGACAAAAAGAATAAAGGCGAAATCGTTGATGGCAGGGCCGCCAAAAACCATAAGGGCCACCGCTCCAAAAAGAGTGGTTAAGGTTGTGAAGATGGTCCGAGAAAGCGTTTGGTTGATGCTGAGATTTACAAGATCGGGGAAAGGCATCTTTCTCAACACTTTCATATTATCCCGAATTCGGTCAAACGTAATGATCGTATCATTGACGGAAAAACCCATGATGGTCAAGACGGCTGCAATCACTGGAAGGTTAATTTCACGTCCCGTAAACGCATACAAACCAAAAGCAAAAAGCGTGTCGTGGAGGAGCGCAATGACAGCGGCCAATGCGAATTTCCATTCAAAACGAAAGGCCAGGTAAACGAGAATTCCTACGGTCGACCACAGGACCGCCCAGAGTGCTTTTTTAGTAAGATCACGGCTTACCGCCGGACCGATGGAATCAACTCGGGCAATTTCATAACCTTTTTCGTCCGCAATCATTTTTGAAGCCTGTTCCACTTTTTCAATATTTTTTTCCGCGCTCTTAATGACAAAGGCATTTTCTGATTCCGCGCCGACGTTTTGGATCATGGTTTTCGCAAGTCCCGCTTTATTTAAGGCGTTACGCACCTCATCGGCAGAGACCTTCTGATGATAATGAATCTCCACAAGCGTGCCGCCGGTAAATTCTACGCCGTAATTTTGTTGGCCGCGAAGAACGATAGAACCTATTCCCAAAGCCAAAACAACCACAGAAAAACCATAGGTCCAAATTCTATTTTTGAGGAAGGCGAATTTAGGTTGTTTGAATACTTGGAGCATCTTGAAATTGGGATTTGGATTCTTCAAAACAATAAATTCCAAAATGGCCCGGGTCACGGTAATGGCTGTGAACATACTGGCCAAAATACCGAGGGTCAGTGTCAAGCCGAATCCTTTGATCGGTCCTGTCCCAAATACAAAAAGAATCAGCGAAGTTAAAACCGTGGTAATGTTGGAATCTAGGATTGCGGAAAAGGCTTTGTGAAAACCCGCCGCGATGGAGGCGCGCGCATTCTTTCCCGTGGCAAGTTCTTCGCGAATTCTTTCAAAAATTAAAATATTCGCATCGACGGCCATGCCAATCGAAAGAATGAAACCGGCAATACCCGGCAATGACAAAGAAACGTGGAGCGCTGCCATCAGTCCAAGGGTAATGAGGATGTAGATGACGAGGGCAATGTTCGCTACCACACCGGCCAAGAGATAATAGATGGCCATGAATCCAAAAACAAAAATTGTTCCCAAGAGTCCGGCCCGGAGTCCCTTTCGGATAGAGTCGCGGCCGAGGCTCGGACCCACACTTCGTTCTTCTTCAATCGTGACGGGCGCGGGAAGAGCACCTGCCCGCAGTACTAAGGCCAAGTCACTGGCCTCTTGAGCAGAAAAATTTCCTGAGATCTGAGCCTGTCCACTAGGGATCCGGTCTCTGATGACAGGGGCAGAATGAACTTTGCCGTCCAGGACGATCGCAAGACGGCGTCCAATATTTTGGAAAGTAAAACGATCAAAGATTTTCGAACCTTCCGCATCAAATTGGAGATCGACAACAGGTTCTCCATATTGATCAAATCCCACAGAAGAAGTAACCAGCCGATCTCCTGTCAAAATGGTTTCTTTTTGGAGAAGAATATTTTCTGATCTTCCGTTGCGGTCTTTCATTTGAAGCATCTCATAACCTTCAGGCATAGAAGGCAGAGGTTGCGGAGCGTCTTGGGGTGCCGAGGTTGCTTTTACTCCGGACACTGTTTCTTTTGCAGGTGTCTGGGTTTTAGGAGTTTCTTTGGCAAGCATGGCGGCTTCAGCTTTTGCTAACAAGTCAGGATCTTCCACCGCCACTCTAAATTCCAGATGAGCGGTTTTACTAATAATTTCTTTGGCACGTTCCCGATCCGTGATGCCGGGCAACTGAACGACTACTTCATCTTTAGATTGTTTAGAAATGACCGGTTCCCGCACACCCAGTTGGTCAATGCGGTTTCTAATGATCTCCACCACGCGATCTGTGGCATCTTTTCTTCCCTCTGCCGGAATTTTGTTTAAATCAACCTTTAAAAGAAGCTGCATCCCTCCTTGGAGATCGAGTCCCAAATGAATTTTTTCCTGAGGCGGCCAGAGCTGCCAAACTGAAAAACCGACGGCTGCAAGGATAAGAAGGACTTTCCACTTATAATATTTTCCCATGGATTAGTTCCGTTTGCCCGTAATCGCGCTTTTGAGAATTTCGATTTTGGTCTCCGAGTCGCCTACCTTTAGAATCACATAATCATTTTGAATTCCGGCAATGGTACCGATGACTCCTCCTGCGGTAACGACTTTGTCTCCTTTTTTGAGTTCTTGAATCGTTTGATTCAGTTCTTTTTGGCGTTTCTGCTGCGGCCTGATCAAGAGAAAATAAAAAACCACAAACATCACAATGAGAGGGGCGAAAGCAAGGATGGGGTTGCCGGATTCGCCGGCGGTTCCGAAGGCAAGAATCATGGAAGAACTCAGCATAAGGACTCCTTTTTGGGACGTTTAACGCTGGCCTGGATCGAACTGGTTTTTGAAGGACTTCTTAAAAGTTGAAAAAGTACCGCTTTCAATGGTACGGCGAATTTCTTTCATCAGATCCAACAAAAAATACACATTATGAAGCGAAACAAGTTGAGGTCCCAGCATCTCCTGACAATTCAGCAGATGCCGGAGATAACTCCTCGAGAAATTTTTACAGGTGTAACACCCGCAATCTTCACCCAGAGGTTTTAAGTCGCGATTGTACTTCCCATTCCTTACCACGACAAGCCCCTTGGAGGTCCAGGCACTGCCGTTACGGCCATAGCGCGTGGGTGTCACACAATCAAATAAATCGAGCCCGCTTGCCACGGCCTCCAAAAGCTCTAACGGTGTTCCGGCCCCCATCAAATACCTGGGCCGGTCCGCGGGCATCTTGGGTGCGATTTCTCTTAAAATTGTCAAAGATTCTTCGCGGGACTCACCGACAAAGACGCCGCCTAGCGCGTAGCCATCAAAATCCAGTTCAACGGTCCGCTCGAGCGATTCAAGTCTTAAATCCTTAAAGATTCCGCCTTGAATGATTCCAAAAAGCGCTTGATCCGCTTTGCGGTGATGCGCTTTTGCCCTACTTGCCCATTTAACGGTCAAATCGAGTGATTTCTTGATGATTTCCTTGTCGTGGGTGTAAGAAGGGCATTCATCAAAGATCATGGCGATGTCACTGCCCAGCGCTTCTTGGATCTCCACCACCTTTTCAGGAGTGAGAAAAATTTCGCCTCCATCAAAGTAGGATTGAAAGGTAACACCTTCTTCCGTAACTTTACGAAGCTGGCTCAGTGAAAATACCTGATAACCTCCGGAATCCGTCAGGATGGGTTTAGACCAACCCATAAAACGATGCAGGCCGCCCGCTTCACGAATGATTTCAATCCCCGGGCGGATAAAAAGATGGTAGGCGTTGGAAAGAATGATTTCAGCTCCGGCATCCTCTATGTCACGCGGCGCAAGTCCTTTGACGGATCCTTGGGTCCCCACGGGCATAAAAATAGGTGTGGGAAAAGAACCGTGCGGCGTATGGATCCGCCCCGTTCTTGCGTGAGTCTGCGAATCGCCGGAAAGAATTTCGAAAAAACTGTCATTGCGAGGCAGCGTTCCAATTGAAGCCGAAGCCCTGACGCCGCCAGCGTCAGGACTTCGTCGGCCTTCCAGAACTCCCCGCAATGACAATGTGTCTTTGTCCATTTTCATAAAATCAACATCGCATCGCCATAGCTAAAGAAGCGGTATTGATTTTGAATCGCCTCCTCGTAGGCTTGGAAAATAAAATCGCGGTCTGCGAAGGCGCTGACCAACATTAAAAGGGTTGTCTTCGGGAGATGAAAATTTGTGATGATGGCATTCACCACTTTAAATTCATAAGGCGGATAAATGAAAATTTTTGTTTTTCCTTGGGAAGATTTGATATCCCTGCCTAATGTTTCAAGGACTCTCACCACGGTGGTGCCACACGCAATGATTCTCCGGTTTTGATCCAAAGCGCAGCGGATTTGGCCGGCAGCTTCTCCAGCCACTTCAAATTCTTCTTCATACATCGGGTGTTTGGAAAAATCTTCTTCTTGGACCGGTTGAAAAGTTCCGTAACTCACGTGAAGCGTCACAAAACAAATCTCCACGCCGCGCGAGCGGAGTAAATCCAATAGCTCTTCATCAAAATGAAGCCCGGCTGTGGGAGACGCCACCGCGCCTTCTTTTTTGGCAAATACCGTTTGATAAAACTCGCGGTCCTTTTCCTCATCAGGACGATCGAGATAAGGAGGAAGCGGCATTCTTCCGACCTGATTTAATTTTTCGTTGAGATCTTTGCAATCAAAACGAATTTTCCGAATTCCGGATTCACCGTTGGGTTCATCTAAAATTTCTCCCTCAAGCCGCGTGCCGTTTTCACCAAAAACAATGCGCGTTCCCTTTTTAATCCGTCCGCTGGGCTTGACTAGCATTTCCCATGCGGTTTCGTCCACCCGCTTGAGTAATAGCGCTTCCACTCGCCCGCCCGTGGGCCGGATGCCATAAAGCCGGGCGGGAAGGACTTTGGTATTATTGAGGACCAGCAAATCTCCGGCCTGTAAATAATCAGTGAGGTTTTTAAAAATCCGGTGCTCTTTATTTCTTGTTTTCCGGTCCAGCACCATCAGCCGGGCATCGCTTCGTTTGGGGGCGGGATAAGCTGCGATCAATGCTTTGGGCAGCTGGTAATCAAAATCTTTAAGCGTCAATATTTTAATCATAAACTTCACGACGATGACCTATTTTGATGACTGTAACCTCTCGGCTTTCCTCATTGATTTCATAGATGACCCTGTAATCTCCCTGCCTTAATCGAAAATGGCGGTTTTCTCCCTTCAACATTTGAATACCGGCGGGTCGGCGGTTGTGAGATAGCGAGTGGATCCTCGCCATGATTTTGGCAAGGTACGGATTTGGGATCTTGCGAAGCTCCTTTTCCGCGCTGCGCTTAAAAAAAAGTCTATAGAAGACCATCCCGCTTCAAATCTTTGAGTACCGCTTCATAGGAACGGGATGGCTCACGCATACGATTCTTCACCGCTTGAAGGTCGATGGCGTCTTCTTTAAGGACAAGCCGCAGGCCTTCGCTTACCACGTCGGAAAGGCTTGAGTTGTTCTGCACTGCCTTCATTCTAACCGCTTGATGCAACTTAGAATCAAGGTAAACCGTGGTTCTTTTCAGCATCATTCC
Organism: uncultured bacterium; assembly: GCA_964372875.1. GTDB lineage: Bacteria > Omnitrophota > Omnitrophia > Omnitrophales > JACQLI01 > CAYJTB01. The sequence continues at coordinate 4,179 of CAYJTB010000037.1, read as the reverse complement.
ACCTCACGAACTCAACTATAGCACCATAACATTATGATGTCAAAATTGGGGATACGAGCTTTTTGCCTGTGCCATTTAGAGTTTTTCACCTTTGAGGATTTCAGGGATCGGCTGGGCATCGATCCGAATCCCGCCGTCATGCTCAATTTTAATCGTATAAATAGAGCCCGGAAGAAACATCGAGCCCGGGGCCTCGATCTGAGCATTTTTAATCCCCATCCGGTCGCGGGCCGCAGGATCCAGCGCATATTTCCAGAAACCGAGCCACAATTTTTCTTCAAAATCTGTTTTCGCACCGGGCACTTTGTAACCCAGCGGAATTTGATTGGCGTCCGTCAAATTAAAAATTTTGGGTTTTTCTGTTTCTAGAACAAACGCCCGCAGAAAAAGATAAGCGCTCTTGCCGCGGAGTTTGTCTCCCGCCTGAATCCATGAGTCCTGGAACCGGATCACCAGGGCCTGAAATTGGATGATATTTCCTTCAAAAGTCAGAAACCGGGCCGGCAAGGGATGGTTTAACGCATCGTATTCCAGAAATTTAATGGTGGTTTCGATCTTCCGGGTGGTTTCATTAAACGTGCTTTGCGTAACAAGCACCTCCGCGATACGGGATTCCGCAGAAAGTCTTTCGATGATTTGTTTGAGGACTCTATTTTCTTCAAGCCGCTGCATTACCCAACGAACTGCGAAACCGATAAGGATTAAAAGAAAGATGATAAAAAATACTTTGAAGATTTGGTTCAAACGTTTGATCATAAATTAGCGGGGAAAGGCTTCCCGAAGGCCGCCATCCACGGTCAGCATGCATCCTGTGGTCCGGGCCGAGCGCTTGGATAAGAAAAAAAGCGTTGCCTCCGCTACGTCATCCGGAGTAACACGCACCTTCATTAAATTGCGGTTTTGATAATAATTTTCCAATTGCTCGGCATGGATACCGTGCGAACGTGCTCTTTTCTTTTTGATGACATCCCAAAGCCCGGAGCCTTCGAAGACGCCGTCCGGATGAATAATGTTCACGCGGATTCCGAGTTCTCCATTTTCGATCGCGAGGACCCGCCCGAGCTGGGTCTGGGCAGATTTGGCGGCGCTGTAGGCGGCGAAATCTTTTCCTGGGGCCAGCACGTTTTTGGAGGCGATAAAAACAAAGGCGCCCCCTAAATTTTGTTTTTTCAGTTCCTGGATCACGCGGCGGGCCACCAAAAAATGCCCGGTCGAATTGACACGAAAACTCTGTTCCCAATTCTCCAACTCAAGTTCATCGATCGGCGCCACATGGGCGATGCCCGCATTGGAAACGAGTCCGTCGATCCCGCCAAACGCGGCAAGGGTTTTCGCCATGGCCTGGTTGATCTCGGTTTCATCCGTAACATCCAAACCTAGGCCGAGAACTTTTTCGGATTTCATTTGCTGATTCAGTTCCGATGCAAGGGCCTCGACTTTTTTACGGTTGAGGTCAAGCGCCACAACGTGAGCGTCTTCCTGGGCTAATTTTTTAACAATCGCTTGTCCGATACCTCCGGCTGCACCTGTCACCCAAATCACTTGCCGGGCCAATTCTTTTTCCTGGGGAGCCAAAGATAACTTGTAGAGTTCGAGCGGCCAATATTCCATTTCAAAGGCCCGGGGAAGCGGAAGGGATTTATACCGGTCGACGAAACAAGCGCCGGTTTGAATTTTAATGGCGTGTTGATAAATTTCCTGAACGATCTTCGCGTCCTGGAGATTTTTTCCTGTGGTGATCATACCGACCCGCGGGATTAAAATCACCCGGGGATAAGGATCCAGCATCGGCTGACCGGGTGTGTGAAACTTTCCAAAATAGCGTTTATGATTTTCTGCATAACGCCCGATCTGTTGACTGATTTGCTTGGGATCAACGGCCAAGAGGTCCTGATTTTTCCATTCAATAAATAAAGGCGCGCGTTTGGTCCGGAGCATGTGATCGGGCGTTGCTGCACCTTCCTGAGAAACTTCCGGGGCAAGCTTCGAATTGACGTATTCCAAAACTTCGGGCGTTTCATCGAAGATCATGATTTTTTTCTCACGTCCGCTCACCGCCCGCCTGATAACTGAAGTAAACCGGATAAGAAATTCGGTGCGTTTTGCCGGGGGCAAACTCGAATAGCGGCTCCCGCCCATCAACGGCCGGCCTTTTCTTTGTTTTAGAATGTAGGCCTCGGCCCGGCGGACCATCTCAATCGTTGTCTCGTAACTTGTTTTTGAATCCGGTCCCCAGGTAATAAGGCCGTGCTTTTCGAGGATGGCGCCCTTGGTTTTTGGATTTTTTTGATAGGCTTGAAAAACCTGTTTGGCTAAAAGAAATCCCGGCTTGATATAAGGAATGAAAAGAAGTTCATCGCCAAACACTTCCCGAACAATTTCACGAGAGCGCCTGGTGTCGGTCAGAGACAGGATCGCATCGGCGTGGGTGTGATCGATATCAGGCTGCGAGACAAAGGCATGCAGAAGCGCTTCGATAGAAGGCCGCGGGGCCTTGGGATCCAAGAGACATTTTTCAAAATAGGCGACCATTTCTTCATCAGTCATTTCTTTTCTGGCGAGGACAGGCAGGAGGTCTTCAACCGCCATCGGGGTAAAATGCTGCGGCAGCGCTTCCTTTAAATCAGACCCCGAACCTTTCACACGCAAGACTAAACGCTTCCGGCCGCGAAAATCGAGCTCTTCTTGTTTGGTGGAAGTATTTCCTCCGCCCCAAAGGCAAAGGTTGGGATCGCTTCCTATAAGTCGGGACCGGTAGACAAGTTGTTCCAGACGGTTCTTTTTAGGTGCTTCTCGATTTTTCCAAAGGTTTTTCACGGGAAGGTGTAATTATCGAGTATTTTCGCGCTTTGAGCCAGGGGTTTTTATTAAGGCTATTTTTAAAAGCTTTATGTCTGATTCAAACGTGGAAAATGCTTCGCCGAGACTGAGAGAATAGTCTTAAGCCAAGGTTTGGGAAGATCCTTCAAAATGGATTTGATGCGCGCAATCTCGTTTGGTCTCTTATAAAGAAAATCTAACAATCCGATTGCCGTTTCTAAATCCGATTTTTGTTTGTTTTGATTAAGCCGTCTTATGCTGATCGTTAACTTATGAAGTGCAAAGACCGCCGGTTCAGGCACGCGAATTTGAAGTCCTTGATATGAAATGAATGTGGGTAAGGGATGAGAAAATCCACGTCCATCGTTCTAAAGGCAGGAAGAGCACCTGGATTTTCAAAATGAAAACGATAAAATCGGAGGCACCAACTTCCAATCAACATAAAGTCATCCAAAACGCCTGCCTTTTCGAATTTTCTAAGCAACTGAATTAAAAGTTCAAATTGCTCATCACTTCCCATAGACAATTTTCTTAATTCGTTTAATATTGTTACGCACTTCTTTTAAGAGACTTTGATACCTCTTCCTTAAAGTAATTTCTTCTTTCAGTTTTTCCAATGCGCTTTCTGACAACCCGTCAATATATTGATAAGAGATTTTGGAATTCTTACTTGAAACTAAATAAAGATAATTCCTCCCCTTGATCTTTTTGGCCTGCAAACTACCCCTTGGAAGACTTTTAATTTCTCGGAGATAGCTTTTCTCCGTTTCCTTTAAGCGGATCAATTCTTCTTTAAGCACACCTAACATTGTTCTCATAGACATTTTTTAGTTAACCAAAATCATGTATTAAAGAATATCATTTTGGTTAACTAAAATCAATGGGGAGTTAACCAAAAATGATCGAAAATAAACCGCACTTTGGTTAACTCAATCAATCATGAGGCGGGAAAAAAGGGTTAGACCCCCTTTTAGTTCATTCACGGGAAGGTGTAATTATCGAGTATTTTCGCGCTTTGAGCCAGGGGTTTTTAACGGTTATTTCAGTAGCCGGACCCGGCACTTTTGCAGTGTAGCAGTACTGCGGCAAAGCCGCATGTCAACGGACCTCGCTTCGCTCGGCCACCTGCCCGGGGCACCCTCCGCTGTGGAAATGGTGCTGTTTCTGTTTAGTTTAAGTTTGCGCCCGAGTGGGGTCGAACCATCCCTCACTTCGTTCGGGATTGCTCGGTTCACTTTTTCACTGCAAATCTTGGTTTTACCTCGGCAAACTTTGATCAAAACTGCGCCCGAGTGGGGTCGAACCACTAGTTTTACTGTCTGAGTTATGAATCATTGCACGATCCGTAAAGGAGCCAAT
>CAYJTB010000036.1:0-20817 GCA_964372875.1 uncultured bacterium | reverse complement strand
TTCCCGGCATTGTCCGCTATTCCCTGGCGATGCCCGACATTCACTGGGGCTACGGGTTTCCCATCGGAGGAGTGGCCGCCACGGATCCTGATGAAGGCGGCGTGATTTCCCCGGGCGGGGTCGGTTACGACATCAACTGCGGGATCCGCCTCGTACGAACGAATCTCACAGAACAAGATGTCAAACCAAAACTTCGCGAACTGGTTCAGCAGCTTTTTAATCATGTTCCTTGCGGAGTCGGCCAATCCGGAAAAATCCGCGTGAGCCGGGAGAATGCAAAAAAACTTCTGGTTCAAGGAGCGAAATGGTCCGTTGCCGAGGGCTGCGGCGTTCACGAAGATTTGGAACATACCGAAACGCGCGGGGTTTTAGAAGGTGCGGACCCGGACGCAGTCTCGTCCCGCGCTTATGAAAGAGGCAGTGATCAATTGGGGACCTTGGGATCGGGAAATCATTTTCTTGAAGTGCAGGTGATTGATGAAATTTTTGATGATCCCATTGCCACGGTCTTTGGACTTTTTAAAGGACAGATTACGATGATGATTCATTCGGGCTCGCGCGGATTTGGTTACCAGATTTGCGATGATTTTTTGGAGCTGACACGCCGGGCGCTTGAAAAATACCGGATCAAAGTTCCTGACACGCAGCTTGCCTGCGCGCCTGTGAATTCTCCGGAAGGCCAGCGTTATCTTGGCGCCATGCGGGCTGCGGCCAATTACGCCTGGAACAACCGTCAATGCCTGATGCATTTGGCCAGAAACGTCTTTGAACAATTTTTTGGCCGGTCTTGGCAGGATCTTGGGATGTATCTTGTTTATGACGTGGCGCACAACATTGCAAAGTTTGAAAGATATAAAGTAAACGGAAAAGAAAAACTTCTCTGTGTTCACCGAAAAGGCGCGACACGCGCTTTTGGCCCGGGTCACGCCGAACTTTCCAAGGATTATCAAAAAACCGGTCAGCCCGTCATTATCCCGGGAGATATGGGAAGGAATTCTTATTGTTTGGTAGGAACCGCACAAGCTGAGGATGAAACTTTCGGAACCTCTTGTCACGGAGCGGGCCGAGCTATGTCGCGGTCTGCCTCCATCCGTGAAGCGCGCGGAAGATCCATTGAAAAGGAATTGGCGGAAAAGGGGATTGTGGTGATCGGCCGCGGTCATAAAGGGATTGCCGAAGAACAGCCTGCTGCTTATAAAGATGTTAACGAGGTGGTGAATGTTGTGCATTCTGCGGGTATCGCAAAAAAAGTTGCTAAGATGCGTCCCGTGGGTGTGATTAAAGGTTAAGCCGGAACATGAACGAACTTCACCGGGGCGCCTCCGGCAATTGCCGCCGCAATGATAGGATCTCTTATTTTGACAATTTGATAGGGAAGGCCTCCAAGAGGTTTTGTTGGTTTCGCGCCATCCGTGATCGTGACAATGAGTGTGAGTGTGCCGTTTTCGTTCTTAACTTCCATTTTTGAAATTGTGTTCTCCGCAGTCGTGCCGGTCGTTACAATCCAAACATCCCGCGGCCTGAAATATTGTTTTTCTGGTATGTCGTCATCAACCCCTGTGTCATAGTAAACGTTTCCTAGAATTCGTTTGGCCGTCTCTTCATCCTTGACGACAAAATCCGGCTGCTTGGACCAGCTCGCGGGACGGGATGTATGGACACTTTTTTTAAACTCAAAGAAAAAATTTCCTGTTCCTTCGACGGGAAAGACGCCGCGTTGAAAAGCGATTTTCGCCAGAATCATTTCACTCCTGTCTTTTGTGTCTCTAAAAAGAGAGTCGTAAGGTTCCATGGACGTCGAGGTTGGGGTTACCGCCGGAAGATTAAACCACGTATCATTTTCTGGGCTGAGTACCCTCGGCCGAGGGGGGAAGGGCCCCACCGGCTTACCTTCCTGAAGGGCGCGGATACGATCGATGAGCTGATTGCGATAGGGTTCCAGCTCTGAGAGAATGTATTGGCCCGGGTCTAGGTTTGCTTCTTTCCAAGATTTGAGCACGAGCTCCCGTTTCTTGGGAAAATCTTTTTTTATTTTGTCATACGAAGTAAAGAAATCCTGAATACTTTTCTTCATGCCGGCGCTGAGATTTGTCTGGGAGATGGAACTAAGAAAAGAGGCCCGCTTATCCAGTTCCGCAGTGCCCGTAGTTTCTTCAAACGAAGCCATGTATCGTTGGATTCTATTCGCCCCTTGTTCAAGTTCTTGTTTTGCAAGCTGTCTTTGGATATTGACCCTGACAATTTCTATCGTTAATCCCCACTGGGGATAGTTGATTAAGAAAAATTGCAGGGGTTGACGGACACTGAGCAAGATGCGGGCGGCGCTGTTGGAGGCTAATTGGGGGAGTGGGGAAGCAGTCAGTTTCAAGTTTGCGAACTGGGTTTTTGTGGCAGCAAAATTTTTTTCGTTAAGGTCTGCGCGCATTTTCCTAAGTTTATTTAAATAATCGTTCCAGGCCTTCAGTTGGGTAGGAACCGTTTTGGTATAACTCGCAGCCAAGCTCTTTGCCTCCTTCTCCGCTTGATCGATAAAACTAGGAAGTTTTTTTAGATTAGGATCGTTTAAAACCTGACTTGCAGTCTTTCCCTTATCCTTTTCTCCAAATTTGAATTCTTCGGGCAAGTTCCCATATTTCGTCAGCGTTTTCTCAAGCCGGTCCGTGCGTTTGGCTTTTTCATCCACGAGTTGTTGAAGATTGGTTGCCATTTGAGAAATTTCTTGCACTTGCGGGGCGGCCTCTTGTTTTGCTTTTTGTCCTTCCGATTCCACATAATTAGGGTCTAAAATTTTCTCTGATAACTCTTTAAGCTTCAGGTAGGTCTCATCTTGTTCTGTAAGATCGATTGCATCCTGGATTCTTCCGCTAAGTGCGGCTATCTCTTCGGGAGTAGCTTTGGCAAGAATTTTTCCAAGGGCAATCGTGGGTTGGTTGTTTTTTACGCTAGCACTAAGAGGCTGGCCTGCTTGGAGAGGCGGAGGGATCGAGGAAAAGATGAAGAACATAACGACAGCCAAATAGAGTGATCTCATTTTCATACCTTTTAAAACGTAACACAAGATTCTTTCCTTGCACAGAGCCCGTCCTCAAAAGCTATATTTTGCTATATGACCAAAATCGGTACCATTTCCGGCGGTGCCGGGTCTAATGGGCCGGTCGGCTGAACCCCGCACTTTTGGAAGGGGTACCGAAGTTATTGGAAGGGGTACCGAAGTTATCCGAAGTTAGGCAGGGACATGAACAAACTCAACAGCCGCGCCTCCTAGAATGGCGGCTGCTATTTCGGGGTCATTGATTTTGATAATGTGAAGGGGAACCCGATTCGCAGGCTTGTTTTTTGGGTCATCGGTGATCGTCACGATGAGCTTGCCGTCTTTAATTGTCATTTCAGTGATTGAGTTCACCGTAGAAATACCGGTTGATACAATCCAAACATCACTAGGTCTGAAGTCGTCTCTATCCGGCGTATTACGTCCTGGATAAAAATCAGGAAGAGTTCCAAGTTTGCCGGATTTCCAAATCCGCTCAGCTGTACTCATGTCTTTGATGACAAAATCCGGAGAAGGCCAATCGGCCGGCAGGCTTTTTTGGGCAAGACTTCCTTTTCTGATATCCTCAAATCTTACCGCGCCCTCACGAGTGTAAATTCCAAGCTGAAAAGCCAATCGTAAGCGAAGCGAGCCGCTTAAACCACTCATTTTACTCAAAAGAGAGTCAAAAGGTTCAAGCGCCGGAGGCGTACTCACGACCACAGAAGGCAGCTTAAACCACCCATCCCCCTCTGTCGTAAGCAGCAGATTCGGACGGGTAGGAAATGGGCTCGCCGGATTACCCGCTTCCAGGTCTTTGAGACGTTTTATAAGTTGATCGCGGTAGGGTTCTAATTGATCAAGAATGGATTGATACCCGTCTATTCTACGGAATTGCTTTTGGTGCTCAATCATCATTTGCCGCTTTTTTGGGAAGTCTTCTTTTAATTTCGAATAGGAATCAGAAATGTCCTGAATCGTTTTTTTCATTTGAGAACTTAGTTTTTCTTTGGGGATTTTCTCAAGAAAAGCAAATGTCTCGCTTAGCACTGCTAACCCTCTGACAGTATAGTGAGTTAAATTATCTATTTGCTGAAGCTCTCGATTCATATATTTCGCACCGCTTTCAAGTCCTCCTCGGGCTTGGGCTCTTTGGATGTTAATTCTTACAATTTCTGTTTCCAATTCCCAGTAAGGCCAATTCGATACGAAGAAATTCATTGTTTGATAGGCATTCAGGAGGGTTTGGGCGGCGCCGTTCGGGGGCGGTTGGGGCAAAGCCTTGAAAGCGGGCAGTTTAAGATTTTTGAATTGGCTTTCTATGGAGGTAAAAGTCTTTTCGTTAAGATCGGCCGCTTCTTTTCTGAGTTTGTCTAGATAGCCATCCCAGGCATTTTTTTGAGGAGGAACGGCGCTTTTGAGGCTGGCAGCATAGCTTTTGGCCTCGGTTTCTATTTTTTTTACCAGGGAAGAGGGGTTGGTAAAAATAGAATCCTTCAAAACTTGGCTTGCGGTTTTTTTGGTTTTTTCTTCGCCAAATGTAAGTTCGCCAGGGAGATGCCCCGACTGAGTCAACATTTTTTGCAGTGCGTCACTGCGCGCGTTTGTTTGAGCTATTGATTGTTTAAGGCTTGCGGCCATCTTGGTAATGTCCCCCGCTCGCCGCGATGCCTCCCGGTTTGCTTTTTGGGCCTCAGAATCGACATAGTTGGGAGCCGATATTTTTTCGGTCAGATCCTTAAGATTCAAATAAGTTTCATTTTGCCCGGCATCGGAAATGGCTCCCTGAATTTTTTTTCTGAGGTCTTCTACTTTCTGGGTAAGGTGGCCGGAAGATATTTTGCCGAGCGAAATGGTAGGTTGATTTTTTCCATCCGGCGCCTGAAGGGGTTGTCCGGCATGCGCCGGAGCAGATATCAACGACAAGAGTAAAAAGAGAGCTGTGTTTTGAAACCAAATTTTTTTATGCATCGAGTTATTCCGTTACTATAAAAAGTAGCATAGAAACCCCCATTTTCAAGGGTCTCACTCGAAAAACTATATCTTGCTATAAATTTCTGAGAATAAATTTGGAAGCATGTCAGAAAGGCGTTAAAGACTATAGTGATTTAGCGCATTTTAAAGTCTTTTTACTCAATTCCTCCCGAGGCCTTGAATTTTTCGATGAGGTCAAGTACTCTTCATTCAAGGAAAAAAATAAAGTGCCTTCTAAAAAGATCGTTAAAAAACTGGCAGCGGCTTATCTAGGGTTATCCCTCGGATTTTTCCCGGTTCCTCAATTTTCCTTTGCCGCTGAGCCCCTGCAAAAAACCACTTCTCAAACGACCTCTACCGTGGCCGTTTCATCCGTGCCGGCAGCGAGTGCGGCAAAAAGTTCCGATTCTAAAACCGTTTCAAACTCAAACGAATTTCTCGTTCGAGGTTCAAGCCTGCTTTCTTCTTCTAAGAACCCTCTTTACTCCACAACAGGAACCTGGGGACAGTCTTATGATGATCTATGGTGGGTGAAGGGCAAATTAGGAATAAACGCAGATAAAGCTTGGCCGCTCAGTACGGGAAAAGGAGTGATGGTGGCCGTGGTGGATACGGGGGTGGATTACACTCACCCTGCTCTTGTGTCTAACATGTGGATGAATGAAGCAGAGGTTAATGGTCTGCCCGGCGTTGATGATGATGGCAACGGATACAGAGACGACCTTCAAGGCTGGGATTTTGAAAATCCTCATCTTGTAAATTCCAGTACCGATCCGAAAGATTTGATTCCCAAAGATGATATGGGTCATGGGACTCATGTGGCGAGCATCATCACAGGGGTTGCGCCTGACGCAGAGATCCTTGCCGTAAAAACGATGGATAAATACGGCTCAGGCACATTGGAATCCATCGCAGAGGGAATTAAATACGCCGCAGCAATGGGCGCAAAAGTCATTAATCTTTCTTTGGGAGCCTATAAAAAATTATTCTTCGATAAAGAACGGAAAATATTGCTTGACGCAGTTACCTTCGCACAAAAAATGGGCAGCATTCTGGTGGTGGCGGCAGGCAATGAGTATACTTGGGTCAGCGATATCATCCCGGCTTCGTTTGCCGGGGTGATCACTGTCGGCGCCATGACGGCAAAATTAAAACGCGCTGATTTCTCAAACAGCGGTAAAGGACTTGATTTTATAGCACCCGGCGAAGATATCGCAGCGGCAAAGTCCCGCCAATCCGTTTGGCTCAATCTCGGGTCGCCGACGGCCGACCGGGACTATATCCGGTTTGATGGAACTTCGATGGCTACGCCGATGATTTCAGGGATCATCGCGCTTTTATTGTCCGCATTTCCCGACCTGACTTTCGATCAAATTTATGACCGCCTCAAAAGATCGGCCAAAGATTTAGGGAAGGCAGGCTACGATGATGATTTTGGATGGGGCCTTCCGAATGCCTTCGCCGCTTTGACGATTAATTCTTTGAATAATCCTTCAGGCCAATCGTTGAGCGGAACGTCAGCCAATTCGGTTATAAAGAAGGCCGGTTTTATTAAAGTGCCCGCGATGCCTCAACTGCCCGGCTTTTCAGGTTTATCACATGCAGGAAAAATAACCGTCATGAGTTCAGGTCAAGGCGCTCAGGCCCACTCCGCCGCCGTTCGAAAAATCAAAGAAGCGATTCGGCAAATCGCGGCAAAAAACCAAAATCCATTGTACAACCATACTGCGGGAGAGTTTCGCGTTGCGCTCTCGTCACCTTCTCAGGCGCTTGTTATGGCAACCCCTAAGAGTGCCCCTGTTTCCACTGCAAAATTATCTTCGCAAGCGCTGCCTTACGTTATTTCTCTTGGCGATCCTGTTCCCGGTTCTTACACTATTCCAAAGGAACAATGGAAAGAACCAGCGATTAACGTTGGTGTCGTCCCGCAAAACCACACCTTCTATAAAGCCCTGATTCAAGCCGTGGGAAGCTCAGTCCAAATCAAGCAAGCGGCGGTTACTAAAAAAGATAATTTGAACAAAACGTCTTGGGAAGGAACGACCGAAATCAAAACGCAGGACGGTTATGTCTACACGTATGATACCGCGATGATAGAGCAGTGCATCTACGCCGTAAAAATGAGAAAAGGCACCGGATATGCGGAAGGGCTTTGTATTGATGACACGACGGATGTCTATGCCCTCGCAACGCAGTTTCCCGACGGTGGAAAATCGAGAAAATATTATTATTTGCTAAAAAGCATTAGCTTTCCTTCCGGCAATTCAACGCCTGAAAGCCAGCCCGGATGGGGGGCAGGCCCGGCAGAAAATCTTAGCGGCTGCACCGTCAATTCCAAATATAAAGACGGGATAAAAGAATGCCCCTCGATTGTGAAAATACCGGGAACGGTTGCCATAACGGTTAAAAGAGGAAGCATGGCCTCTGCCACAGCGAACCTTAAAAATATTATCGAAATCATGCGTGATCAGGCCGGAGTAAAACCTTTATGGGTTAGCATCCCCCCCAGTTCCTACGATCGGGACAAGGCCATTACTTTTTTTATCCGGTGGAATCCTAATGAGGCGTCAAATGTGAAGGTTGCTCAGACCATCAACGACGCGGTAAAAAAAGATAGCGCCCTTGCCGGCCTCACGGCATTTGCCGAATGGCTTCCGGAAAAAGCGATATAAAATTTTAAATCTCTCCTTGCTTTTTCGTCTAAAAACTCTTTATATTAAGTGTCTGATTTTCGCCTGGTGATTCGCGTACGATTGACACGCATCTTTCAAGGCTCCGCCAAAAACTGGGAAAATTAGGAGTTCCGTTTTCGTGATTAATTTATTCGCCTTTCTATTTCTTGTCTCTCTCGCCGTAAATTTTTTTTGGCTTCGGCGGGAAAAAAACCGGCAGCGGGATTTGTCACGCCAGCTCAGTGAAACGGGCGGCCGGCTTAAAGTCATTTTAGAACGCCTCGAAGAAGAAAAGGCCAGACTCGAATCAACTTTCTCCGGAATGGTGGAGGGAGTGGTTTTAACGGACCAGCGCGGAGATATTCTGCATGTCAACCCCGCCTTCCGCGAGATGTTTGAAATCAAAGGCGAGGTTGAGGGCCGCTCCGCACTGGAGATCCTGGCCAGCGTTGCCTCCGATGATGCGATCCGCGAAGTGATTCAAAAGGCTAATCCCGTGGAACGCGAAATCCTTTTTGAGCAGCCCAAACCGAGGATCTTCCAAGTCTATTTTTCTCCCATGCGCCGCGACGGCAAACTCTTCGGCGTTGTCTCCATTTTTCATGACCTCACCGAATTCAGGCGCTTGGAAGAAATTCGCCGTGATTTTGTGGCCAATGTTTCCCACGAGGTCAAAACACCTTTAACCGTGATTCGAGGTTACAGTGAAACCCTCCTTGAGGAGGCCGCTTCCTTACCCGAGGCGGCGCGCCGGCATCTTGAAATTATTTTTCGTCATGTAACAGACCTGGAACATTTAATGGAGAACCTTTTGAATCTTTCCCGTATTGAATCAGGAAAAGATGAGCTCCTCCTGCAGCCCGTCGCCTTAAAAAATTTTGCGGATCGCCTGCTCGATCGGTTTACTAACCAGGCCCGGGTTAAATCGATTGAGCTTCATAACGAAATCGATGAAAAGGCGCCCGTCTTACAAGCGGATTCTTTCAAACTCAATCAAATCCTCTCCAACCTTGTGGATAACGCGATTAAGTACACGCCCTCGGGAGGGAAAATACGGATCAGGTCGGAAGCTAACCCGGAAGGTTACAAAATCGAAGTGGAAGACAATGGGCCGGGAATTCCTGCCGAAGAACAGGAAAGAATTTTTGAGAGGTTTTACCGGCTCGATAAGGCCCGCTCACGGGATTCGGGGGGCACGGGATTGGGTCTCGCCATCGTAAAACACCTTGTCCTAATTCATGGAGGTAAGATCCAAGTAAGTTCCAAAATAGGCTCCGGCTCCTGCTTTACGATCGTCCTTCCAAATAGATCAATATAGATCAATCTAAAGTATTTTTAATCATCTTTAAACATCCCTCAGTAAAATAGCGCAATCTAACGCTAGCACCTTGTTTTTCTGTGTTGCCTCAAGCATTCTTCTGTTTAAGGAGAAAATCCAAAAAAATATAACAATGTATACCTCTAAAAAGTTACATTTTCGGGTTTTGGCGGCCTGGTTAGCACTTTTCATCACATTCTTTCCTGTTTCCCCGTCTTCTTTCGCCGGTGACGCTACCCAAACAAAGCAGGTAACAAGCGCTGCTTCCGTTGCTTCCGTGGGAGTGCCGCCTTTCGTAAATCTCCCTCTCACGGATCCTAAGTTCTCTTTACCGGCGCAGGCGCCGTCAACCTCTACAGAATTTCTTACACAAAATCCTATTTCGGTTTCAGAAGGTTCAGGCAGCAAAGGGCCTACCGCAGATCCTCTTCCTAATGATCCCTACCTCAAGAGCAAAGGAAGCTGGAAACAAAAGCCTGCTTACGATGATTTGTGGGGATTGAAACTTATCAACGCGCCTAAGGCCTGGAGGCTCAGTCAAGGTGAAAAAGTTACCGTTGCCGTGGTAGACACCGGCGTCGATAGCACGCATGCGGAACTTCAAGGAAGGATGTGGGTTAATCCGGGAGAGGTCGCCGGTGACGGCATTGATAACGATAACAACGGACTTCCGGATGACGTCAGCGGATGGGATTTTAATGGCCATACGAATAACACACTCGATGACAACGGTCACGGGACTCATGTTGCGGGAATCATTGCTGCCAATGTCAACAACCGCATCGGCATTGCAGGCGTGGCCCCTCTGGCCACGATCCTTCCCGTCAAAGTTTTGAATAAATACGGAGACGGTGATTTTACACCCATTTTTAGAGGCATCCGTTACGCCGCGGACATGGGCGCTCAAATTATCAACCTATCTCTTGGGGCTTACAAAAAGCTGATGGATGAAAAATTTCGGACCGCGTTTGTTGATATCGTCAACTATGCCCGGCAAAAGGGAAGCATCTTGGTTGTCGCAGCCGGTAATGACAATTGGAGGATCGACGATTTCTACCCGGCTGCCATCGCAGGCGTGATTACAGTAGGGGCTCTTAAGTTTCCCATGACGCGCGCCACTTTTTCCAACAAAGGACCCGAGATTGATTTTACAGCGCCGGGCGAAGGTATTTTGTCTCTGAAATCCTCTCAAGGATGGAAAGATTTTGGAAAGGCGGTGGGCAAAGATCTGACCGTACTCGATGGAACTTCCATGGCTGCACCTTATATTGCAGGAATGATAGCGCTTTTGATTTCCAAATTTCCAGGAATTACGTACGACCAAATTTATGAACCGCTTAAAGTATCCGCTTCGAGAAAAACTTTTACGACAGATTCCGGCTGGGGTTTTCCGGATGCTTACAAGGCTTTGACGGCTACGATTAAAAAATTCTCCGGCCTACCTGGCGCCGGATTCATTGGCTCTGCCGTAGCTTCCATGGCGGCTCAAGGCAATTTTTTTACCACGCCCCAAGCTCCTTCTTTCAGCTCTCTTAGTTCATCGCAATCTCTCTATGGTCCTGGAAACACCGGCGAGTTTGGGCCAAGGATCAATTGGATCGCTCCATCCGCATCTTCAAAAATTCAATCCTTCATTGACCAAATACGCATAGCGATCAAACAGGTTCCTTCAATCCAATTCAAACCCTTAGGCACCGCCGTCGTGGGCGTGAATCTACCGCCCAAACCGGCAGTTATGAATGGAAGTGTTGGAGGCGTTCAGAAATCCGATCTTACCAATCCTCCTCCCGGCACGAAGACTAAACTCCCCAACTTCCTAGCTCTCGCTGGGATTGCTCCGGGAAAATATCAAATTCCAAAAGCCAAATGGAGCGAGCCGCTCTCTGACGGCATTGTGAGTCCTGATCACGCTCTCTTTCAAGCCATGCTTCAAGCGGTGGGGGGACAGGGACGGATCAAGCAGGTGAATCTTACCCGGATTCCTGAATTGGCAACTCCAAAATTTTGGGGCGGAAACATTAAGGTAGAAATGGAAGACGGCTATGTCCTGAACTATGGCGCATTGAGGGAAGCGCAATGCCTCTATAAAGTCTATATCGGTAGAACGGAACACGTTCAGATGCGCTGCGTTGAAGGAACCAAAGATGTACCTCCGATTGTCGAGGAAACGAACCAGTATGTTTACAGGTTATTCAGCGTGATTCCTCCGCCCAGTACCCCTCCCTCCGTACCTCATGATCCGCCCGGGGCGTGGGGGACAGGTGAAAGTCTTCACGGCTGCTCGATCAATACAAAATTTTGGAGAGATACGATTGAAGATTGTCCTTCCATAATGAAAACATCTGGGACCGTCCTGGTAACGATTCCCACAGCCCGATACGGCGCATCTCAGTTTACTCGCTTGGATGACTTTCTCAAAACAATTCATGACGAAACAGGATTGAATCCTCAATGGGTAAGCATTCCGCCGGGTTCGCATGGCCGTGCTAATGACATCAGGATTTTCATCCGGTTTAATGCGTCGGAAGGCTCCAATGAGGCGGTTGCTAAAAAGATGAACGACGCTCTGATAAAAATCCCGAAACTTTCCGACATTAAAGCTTTTGCAGAATGGCTTCCCGAAAAAGCGAAATAATTTTATCCCCCGTTCGATACTAAGAAAAAACTCATTCCTGCAACAAGCCGTCCGATGAATGCGCCTTGAATGAGGATGCCCACGAGTCCCGCATAAGCAAAAATGTAACCGGCTTCTTTGGCGCCGAAGGGATGATTTTGAAAATAAAATCTTCTCTCCGCAAAAAGCGCGAAACCTGAAATGAAGAGCCCGAACGCCAAACCTTGTTTTTCTGCGGGCTGCAAAGGTACATGGGCCTCTCTTTGACCGGGAATAAGAAAAAAAGTGGCGGCAATACTTGTAAAAGAAAGCGCTGCGGCCATCAAGATGGGATAGTGGTAACATGGAAAGGGAGAAGATTTTATTTTTTTCATCGAAAAAGTGCGTTAGTATACTACAGAATCATCCAGAGAAAGACGATTTGATAAAAGGAAAATATCATGAAAAGACATTTTGACGATGAGCTGAAACAGCTCAAAGACAAACTGTTTCGAATGGGGCTGCAAGTGGAAGAGGCGATTGCTAAGGCCTCGCAGGCTCTTTTTGAAAGAGACTCTAAAAAAGCAGAGGCCGTCATTAAAGGGGATCAAGAAATCAATCTTTGTGAAATCGAGATTGATGAGATGGGCCATGAACTCATCGCCCTTTTCCAGCCGATGGCCGTCGACCTTCGTTTTATCACCATGGTGTTGAAGATCAATAATGATCTGGAGCGCATGGGCGATCAGGCGGTCAATATTGCGGAAAAAGCCATCGACATCAATCAAGAGCCTCCGGTTAAACTTTATGTGGATCTGCCGCAAATTGCGGAAGTGGCGCGAGGTATGGTCCGGGAGGCCTTGGAGGCTTTCATGCAGCGCGATGCCGTGAAGGCGAAGCAAATCCTCGAAAAAGACGATACGATCGATGAATTTAACGACAAAGTTTATCTGGATGTCCAAAAACTCATCCGGGAAAAGCCCGACATGACCAAGCAAGGCGTTGCCCTCATCATGGTTTCTCATAACCTCGAGCGGGTGGCTGACTTGGCGACCAATATTGCGGAAGATGTCATCTATTTAAGCCGCGGGATTGATGTCCGTCATCATATAAGAGAGCGAAGGGAAGAAAAGCCCGAGCTGCGCTGACAGGGGAAGGATTTTAAGTAGCCTTCATCGATGGTTTATCGTAGTATGAGGCAACTTTAACCTAAGGGTTATGGGCGTTTTCCTAAGGATTCGTCCCGTAGAAAAATCGGAAAAAACGATTTACCTTTCAAAATGTGGAGGGTAAATCTAATGGAAAATGACACTAACATTTCTAGTCTGGGCTTGCAGAACTGGCAAATTGAATGGATGAAAAAACGATTAAAAGATTCAAAGCGTCAAACCCCTTCTCTATTTAAAGAAAAGCATCCAAAGATTTATTCTCATTTCAATCGCTTTGCAGATAGGGTCCTCCACCATGGGGATACCACCTTATTTCTTAAATCGATTCCTTCAAACATTGTAAAACTTATCATCAGTTCGCCTCCTTATAACCTTGGCAAGCAGTATGAAACGAGAGTCGAGCTTCAATCCTATTTGAAAAATCAAAAACCCATCATAGAAGAATTAGTCAGAGTTCTCCGAGACGATGGAAGTATTTGTTGGGAAATTGGTAACTTTGTGTGCAACGGAGAAGTGTTCCCATTAGATATTTTTTATTACGATTTTTTTAAAGAGTGTGGTCTTAAATTAAGAAATCGTATCATTTGGCATTTTGAGCATGGACTGCATGCTTCAAAACGTTTTTCGGGGAGATACGAAACGATTCTTTGGTTTACAAAAACAGATAATTACACATTTAATTTAGATTCAGTTCGAGTGCCTTCCAAGTATCCCGGCAAAAGACATTACAAAGGCCCCAATCGCGGCAAACCGTCTGGTAACCCATTGGGAAAAAATCCTTCCGATTTCTGGAAAATAATTGAGAAAGATTGGTCGAATGAATTGTGGGAGATCCCTAATGTTAAAGCTAATCATCCCGAAAAGACAATCCATCCATGTCAATTCCCAATCGAATTGGTAGAAAGATGTGTTTTGGCTTTAACAAACCAAAGTGACTGGATTTTAGATCCATTTTCGGGAGTGGGTTCTACTTTAATTGCTGGCATACGTCATGGCAGAAAAGTGATCGGAGCGGAAAAAGAGAATGCCTACATGTCAATTGCGAAAAATAGAATATTAAATTTTTATAAAGGGAAACTGAAAATACGTCCTTTAGGGAAGCCCGTGCATCAACCCTCTGGCATGGACAAAGTATCTAAAATTCCGGAAGAGTGGAAGCAAAAAGAACTGCTTGTAACCGTCTGAGCAAAATAAATAAGCAATCCAATCTAAGGAAAATAAGAATTGAAAATTATAAAAAAATACTCACATCTAAACGGTGAGGAATTTTTACTCGTGCATCATAAAAAACTTTACAAGGAAATATCAGAAGTTATCGAAAAGGTCGATGCCCATAAATTCAGAACTAAAATAAGCAAAGAAAAAGGAAAAAGAGCAGGCAAGGTATTTTGGAATCCCATCGCCCTCAATTCCGAGTTTAAACGTTTATTCGCATTCAAAGGTTGGCAGGAATGTCGTAGAGATTTTTATGTTTCATGTGATCCAAATATAGTAAAAAACTTAGAATCTTTAAATTTTCAAGACCAAGCTAAATATCTCGATTCTATCGGAAAAGAAAAATTGCATTCATTTAATCAAACTGATTTTTTAAAAAATAAAGTCGCGGTTGAAGTTCAAATGGGTAAATACTTTGCTGTAACCTATGACTTATTTGTAAAGCATTTATCGTTTTATACAGGCGGATTAATTAATGTAGGTGTAGAAATTGTTCCTATGAAAACTATGCAAAAGGAAATGTCGTCAGGTCCAGCATGGTTTGAGAAGGAAGTGCATAATGTTTTACGTCACGGAAGGACAACCCCTCCTGTTCCACTCGTAATTTTAGGCATAGCACCTTGATGTCGCTAATGCTGCTCTTAAGCCGCCCTCACCACATGAATCTGACCGCTGGATTTCACAGGGGCGCCTACCACTCCATACAGTTAATTCCGTTGATAATTCACAAGCAAATCCCACTTACCGTTGACAGTCTGATCTTGAATAGTCTAGCCATTGGTAGTAGGATGATTCCTCCCCGAATCACAATAAATTCATGAGATACCGTAGCTTAGCTCATACAGGGATTCGCGTATCCGAAATCGGCTTCGGAGTCTGGACGCTGAGCACGGGCTGGTGGGGTAAAGTCACACCCCAGCAAGCGGTTTCACTCCTGCGAAAGGGCAAAGACTCCGGTATCAACTTCTTCGATACCGCCGATACCTATGGTAATGGTTTAGGCGAAACTCTTCTGGCCGATGCTTTTGAAAAGGACCGCAGCCAAATCGTTATTTCCACCAAAGTCGGGTACAATTTTTATGGTTACGCCGATAAACGCACCGGCCAACAAGAAATCCCCCAGGATTTTTCACCCGCTTATATCCGGCGTGCTTGCGAAGGAAGTCTTTCACGTCTTAAAACCGACTGGATTGATCTTTACCAAATTCATAATCCCAAGGTGGACGCCATCTTAAAGGATGACCTTTTTGCGGAACTCGAAAATTTGAAAAAAGAGGGAAAGATTCGTGTTTGGGGCGCTTCGATGGGCCCGGCGATCGGCTGGCTTGAAGAAACCACCCAACTGATTCGTGAGAGAAAACCGGCTGTGATCCAAATGATCTATAACCTCTTAGAACAAAACCCGGGCCGGGAATTTATGGAACTTGGCCAAGAGGCAAAAACCAATTTTCTTGTCCGTGTTCCGCATTCTTCGGGACTGCTCGAGGGAAAATACACCAAAGACACGACCTTTGATGCCAATGATCACCGGAGCCACCGTAAAAAAGAGTGGCTTACGGCCGGGCTTAAAAAGCTGGAGAAGCTTGAATTTTTAACGGCCGGGCAAGACCGGACAATCGGGCAAGCGGCCTTGAAATATATCCTGGCTAAGCCGGTGATTTCTTCGGTGTTTCCTAATATTTATAATGAAGCTCAAATCGAGGAGTTCGGCAAGACTTCAGAGACCAGCGATCTTACCCAAGAAGAAATTAGCCGAATCGACGACCTTTACGATCATCAATTTTATATTGATGCAGGGGCGCAATTTATTGCGCCCATCGCTCCGGGCGTGATGAATCACGCCCCTACAAAATGATCACAGACCCTCTGGACCAAAAACTCTTAACGCTGCTCCAAAAAGAAATTCCCTTTGAGACGCGGCCTTTTGAAACCATCGCGGAACAGCTGGGGACAAGTGAATCAGAGGTCATCCATCGGATTCGCCGTCTAAAAGACGAAGACAAAGTGATCCGCCAGATCAGCGCAATCTTTGACACAAAGAGCCTCGGCTACAAAAGCACACTGGTGGCTATGAGATTTGACGAAGAAGATTTGGATGCGGGCGCCGCGGTGATCAACCAACATCCGGGTGTGAGCCATAATTACAAACGAAACGCAGATTTTAATTTGTGGTTTACCGTGGCCGTGCCTCCCAAAGATTCACTCGAAGCACATATCAACCGGCTCCATGAACAATCCGGCTCAAAACAAACCTTGATTCTTCCGACCTTGAAGCTTTTTAAAATCGGAGTAAAGCTTGATCTCACCGGCAAAGAATCAAAAGAAGAAGCGGCGGAAGATATTTATGATGACTCAAAACGCCGGAGCGAGCCGCCGGATCTTTCAGAAACCGACATTGATATGATACGGATCTTGCAGGAAGACATGCCTCTGGTGGAGACGCCTTATCAGGTTTTGGCGCAGATGTTGGGTTTTGTCCAGGATGAACTTTTTCAGATGGCCCAATCGTTTCTCTCGCGCGGATACATGCGCCGGGTCGCTGCCATCCTTCATCACCGGCGCGCGGGTTTTGCGGCTAATGCCATGGTGGTTTGGAATATCCCGAAAGAAAAATTGCCGGTAATCGGTCCTGAGATGGCGAGGTTTCGCGAGGTAAGCCATTGTTACGAACGGCCGATTTTCGCGGATTGGCCCTATTCCATTTATACGATGGTGCACGCGCCGAAGGTGCAGGATTGCGAGGCCATCGTTGCGCGGATGGAGGCAAAGATCGGCAAGTGGCCTCATTTGAATTTGTTCAGTACGAAAGAGTATAAAAAAATTCGCCTTAAATATTTTACCAAAGAGCTAGACAATTGGTGGCAGAAAAATGACGCGGTCGTCAAAAGGAATAGTTATGTCTAACGAAAATAGTTCTAACGGAAAGAAATCCATGCGGGAGATTCGTTCAACCTGGGTCGCAAGAAGAAAATCCGATAAGAATGTCTCGCAGATGCACTACGCCCGCCAAGGAATCATCACCGAAGAAATGGAGTATGTGGCAAAACGCGAGCGTTTGGAACCGGAGTTTGTCCGTGAAGAAGTCGCGATCGGGCGCATGATTATCCCTGCCAACATTAATCATTTAAGCCTTGAGCCGATGGCGATTGGGATTAATTCCCTTTGTAAGATCAATGCTAACATCGGAAACTCCTCCGTCACTTCCAATATTGAACAAGAGCTCGAGAAGCTTCATATGTCAGTGCATTACGGTGCGGACACCGTGATGGATCTTTCCACGGGCGGCGAACTTAATAAAATCCGCAAAGCCATTATTGACGCAAGCCCGGTCCCCATAGGGACGGTTCCGATTTATCAGGCCTTGGAAGAAGTGAAAGGAAAGATCGAAGACCTCTCCGCGGAACTCATGCTCGAAGTGATTGAAGAACAGGCCAAGCAGGGCGTTGATTACATGACGATCCACGCCGGTGTGCTTCGTGAATTCCTCCCGCTTGTAAAAAACCGGATCACCGGGATTGTGAGCCGCGGCGGTGCCATTCACGCGCAGTGGTGTTCCCATCACCACAAACAAAATTTCCTTTATGACAACTTTGAAAAAATCTGCGAGATTTTCAAAAAATATGATGTGGCTTTTAGTTTGGGCGATGGACTCCGGCCCGGCTGTCTTCATGACGCAAGCGACGAGGCGCAATTTGCCGAACTCAAAGTCCTGGGCGAACTCACCAAAAAAGCCTGGGAGCATGATGTTCAAGTGATGATTGAAGGCCCGGGGCACGTGCCGATGGATCAAATCAAAATGAATGTGGAAAAAGAAATCAAGCTCTGTCACGAGGCGCCCTTTTATGTGTTAGGTCCTCTTACGACAGACATTGCTCCGGGGTATGATCACATTACCTCCGCCATCGGTGCTGCGATTGCCGGCTGGTCGGGGGCTGCAATGCTTTGTTATGTGACACCCAAAGAACATCTCGGGCTTCCCAATGCTGAAGATGTGAAACAGGGCGTCATCGCTTATAAGATTGCCGCTCACGCGGCTGATGTGGCCCGCCACAGGCCGGGCGTCCGGGACCGCGATGATGAAATTTCAAAGGCCCGTTTTCTTTTCGATTGGAAAAAACAATTTGAACTGGCCTTGGATCCCGAGACCGCCCGCAAGATGCACGACGAGACCTTACCGGATGATTATTTTAAAGAAGCCGAGTTTTGCTCGATGTGCGGTCCGCGGTTTTGCTCTATGAATATCTCGCATTCCCTTACGGCTTTGGGCCAGGAAGATTTGAAAAAAAGAGAAGCCAAGAAAGAGGAAAGGCGTCAAAAACTTTTGAACGCTTAAGTGACGCTTCGTCGCTCTGCTCCTCGCAATGACGTCGAGTTGCCTCGCAATGACAAAGAAAAACAATGGCACACACGATTTATAATAACATTCAAGATGAAATCCAGGCGCTGAAGCGCGAACACAACGCGGTGATCGTCGCCCACAATTACCAAGTAGGTGAGGTCCAAGACGTGGCAGATTTTCTGGGCGATTCGCTCAATCTTGCGCGCTGGGCCAAAGAAAGTAGTGCCGAAGTGATCCTTTTCTGCGGCGTTCATTTTATGGCTGAGACAGCTTCTATCCTCTGCCCCGATAAAAAAGTCCTGATTCCTGATCTCGAAGCCGGCTGCTCGCTTGCCGACATGATCCGGCCGGAGGATGTCAGGCGCTGGAAAGTGGAACACCCCAAGGGCGTGGTCGTGGCCTATGTGAACACCTCGGCCGCCGTAAAAGCCGAAGCAGATTATTGCTGCACCTCGGCCAACGCTGAAAAAGTAGTCCGCGCAATCCCTGAGGACAAAGAAATTTTTTTCATCCCTGATTTTTATCTCGGCTCTTATGTGAAGGCTGAAACGAAGCGTGAAAATATCCATCTCTGGCGGGGATATTGCCCCAGCCACGTTTTGATTCAATCAGAAGACATCAAGCGCCTGCGTGTCGAGCATCCGGGCGCGGAATTTTTGATGCATCCCGAGTGCGGATGCCTGACCAAATCCATGCATTTAGCGGACCGAATCCTTTCGACCGAGGGAATGACCCGTTATGCCAAGGAATCAAGCGCCAAGGAATTTATCGTGGCGACTGAGACCGGAGTCCTTCACCGGATGAAAAAAGAAAACCCTGAAAAGAAATTTTATCCGGCAAGTGAGCACGCCGTCTGTCACTACATGAAGATGAATACGCTTGAAAAGGTTGTGGAATCGCTTGAAAACCTTCAGTACGAAGTCAAAGTCCCTCAGGATCTGGCACGCCGCGCGCTTCTTCCGATTGAAAGGATGCTGGCAATACGATGAATTTCATCCAATTTCCCCTCTCCCTTTTTAAGGTAGTGGGCCCGGTTGAGGGTTCGATTCAGTGACGACCCCTCACCCTAACCCTCTCCCCGAAGGGGAGAAGGAGAAACGTTCTCTTCCTTCCATTCTCCGTAAAAAAACCCGTCAAGTCATGGTGGGCAAGGTGTCGGTCGGAGGCGGCGCACCGATCAGGATCCAATCCATGTGTGTGACGCCGACGCATGATGTAGAAGCTACCGTTGCTTCAATTCAGCAATTAACCGAAGCGGGCTGTGAAATTGTCCGTGTAGCCTGTCCTAAGGAAGAGGATGCCCGCGCGCTTGGTAGAATTAGAAGCCGCATCAAAATTCCGCTTGTTGCCGATATTCATTTTCATTACAAACTGGCTTTAATCGCTCTTGATGAAGGTATCGATAAGCTCCGTTTGAATCCCGGCAATATCGGCTCACGCGACCGGATTGAAGAAGTGGTAAAGAAAGCGCAGGAGAGAAAAGTCCCGATCCGGATTGGCGTAAACGCCGGTTCCTTAGAAAAAGATCTACGTGAAAAATACGGCCGCCCCACATCTGAAGCACTGGTCGAAAGCGCCAAACGGCACGTCACGATTTTGGAAGAACTCGATTTCCACGACATTATTATTTCGCTGAAGGCGTCCGATGTTCCTACGATGGTGGGTGCGTACCGTTTGGCCAGTCAAACGTTTGATTATCCGCTTCATTTGGGTGTCACCGAAGCGGGGACTTTGCTTCGCGGTTCGGTTTATAACGCGATCGGCGTTGGAACTCTTCTTCAGGAAGGAATTGGCGATACGATCCGGGTTTCTTTGACCGCAGAACCGGTGGAAGAAGTCAAAGTCGCGCGTTTTATTTTGGAGTCGCTTGGTTTACGCCGTCTTGGTCCGCGGGTTGTCTCGTGTCCCTCCTGCGGCCGTGCTGAAGTCGATGTTTTTAAACTCGCAGGCGAGGTCGAAAACCGCGCCATGAAATTAAAAGATCCGCTGACGATTTCTGTTTTGGGCTGCGTGGTCAACGGCCCCGGTGAGGCGCATGAGTCGGACTTTGGAATCACCGGCGGTAAAGATAAAGGCATGATTTATGTTGATGGCCAGCAGCACCGCGTAGTTTCTGAAAATGATTTGGTTGATGAATTATTTAAAGAGATAAAAGAGAGAAAAGGAAAAGAATCCGGTTGACGGTTGTAGGGGCGCGATTCATCGCGCCCTTTCCTGCATGAAACCAGAACAGGGCGCCATCAATGGCTACATTATGAATCACGTTTATGATTTTTGATTGCGGTCCTTTATCAGATATTCACGATAAAGTTCAGGCAGGCGAGCGGCTTAGCTTCGAAGACGGCGTCCGGCTTTACCAAACCAACGATCTCTCTACGCTGGGTTATCTAGCCTCCATCATCCGCCGCAGGTTAAACGGCAATCTCGTTTTTTATTCCGTCAATCTTCATTTAAATCACACCAATGTCTGCACCGCGCGCTGTCTTTTTTGCGCGTTTGCGCGGCGGCC
>CAYJTB010000035.1:0-20947 GCA_964372875.1 uncultured bacterium | reverse complement strand
CAGGTCCGCGAAACACTCCTTTTAGGCCAGGAGAGGATCGAACAGGAGAAAGTAAAAACGTATTGGCGCACCGGCGAACTTATTCATTCCCACCTTCTGCATCATAAAGACCGGGCAGACTACGGCGGGAAAATTATTGCGAAACTTTCCCGTGATTTAGACGTTCATGAAACCCTTTTAAACCGTTGCCTGAAATTCTACCGCGAGTTTCCGCGAATTCCTGCCGTGCGGCAGGAATTGACCTGGACACATTACCGTACGCTGATGACCGTCAGTGACAAAGAAAAGCGTTTCGCTTTGGCGGATCGTGCTGCACGCCAGGAATGGCCTGCGCGTGAATTGGAACTTGCGGTGAAGCGCGTCAACGCAAGCCGCTCGGTGAGCAGCGAAGAAAAGAACCGCCGTAAATCGGTCGAACCACTCACTCCTTTAAAAGGCGATCTCTATACTTACCGTCTGATCCACCCCGAAAAAATTCATCCCGGGAAAACGGAGCTGAGGATTGATCTGGGATTTTCTTGTCACAAAGAGGCGGCGATGAAAGGTGCGGCGAATTTTAAGCCCGGAGACATTGCTGTCTCAGAGTGGATAAAAGGAGACATTTACCGGTTAAATAAAACCACCGGAAAAACGGATGCCGATCTTTTTACCTATTATGCTTACATTGAAAGGGTGGTCGATGGCGACACGCTTCTCGTACAAGTAGACCTTGGCTTCGGCTTTTCGATTCGTCAGTATCTCAGGCTTCGCGGCATCGATGCGCCCGAGCTTGATTCGGCCGGCGGCAAACGCGCAAAAAAGTTTGTCGAGTCCGAACTAGCCGGTGTTCCTTACGTCACGATTCACAGTACCCGCTCTGACAAGTACGACCGCTACCTCGCCGACGTCTTTCTTCCATCTGCGCCGTCATTGCGGGCCGCGAAACGGCGAAGCAACCCAGAAGCCTTCTTAAACAACCGCCTCTTAGAATCCCGCCTCGCTTGGCGGGTGTGAAGTGATAATGTCTAACCCCTCCCTCTCGAACGCCGTCCGGTATTCGCGGAATCTCTAAAAAACCAACTAAACCAACGTTAAATAAGGAATTTTCAATTAATCGGAAGTCTCTTATACTTTAATAACATTATGGCTACAAAAATCTCATCAAAGAGCTCAAGAGCTGGTCGATGGGCAAAGCAGGGAACTTCAGATGAATCCTACTTTATATTTATTCCTCATGCTTTGCCGCCCAAACCTGCCATTCAATATGATGCGAAACTTCAGGATTTGCTGGAGCGCGCAAACCGGGCGCTAGGCCGTTTGGACGGTATTTCCGAATTTCCTGCCTGACCTCGATCTTTTTATTTATTCGTATGTTCGAAAAGAAGCCGTTTTGTCCTCCCAAATCGAAGGAACACAATCTTCGCTTTCCGATCTTCTTCTCTTTGAAATGGAAGAAACCCCCGGCGCTTTAAAAACAGATGTTAAAGAAGTATCGAATTATGTGCGTGCTATGCAGCATGGCCTTAAGCGTTTAAATGAAGGCTTTCCCTTAAGCTTACGTCTCATTAAAGAAATTCACAAAATCCTTCTCGAAGATGCGCGTGGTAGCGATAAAGAGCCCGGTGAATTCAGGCGATCACAAAATTAGATTGGCGGTACAAGACCGGGTAATGCTCTTTATGTCCCCCCTTCGCCGCAAGATGTTTTGCCTACGATGGGTGATCTTGAGAATTTTTTACATGGCAAACCGGAAAAAGTGCCAACGCTTTTAAAAGCAGGTTTTGTGCATGCTCAATTTGAAAGTATCCATCCATTTCTTGATGGCAATGGCCGTTTGGGCCGTCTTTTAATTACATTTATTCTTTGTGTTGAAAAAGCCCTGGCCGAACCTCTGCTTTACCTAAGTTTGTATTTCAAAGAACATCGCAAAGTTTATTATGAAACCTTCCAGCGCATCAGAACGGAAGGTGATTGGGAAGGTTGGATAGAATTTTTCCTGAGCGGGGTCGAGGCTGTTTCACATGAGGCTGAATCGACTGCCAAGAAACTCTTTGCCATGTTCGAGCAACACCGTCTAAAAATTCAAAAGCTCGGCAAAGGCGCTTCTACAGCGCTACGCGTTCATGAGTTTCTCAAGAAGCACGCCATTGTTTCACTCCCCGTTGTCTCCAAAAAATTAGAGCTATCATTTCCGGCGGTCAATAAAGCCGTTTTGAACTTACAGACACTTGGATTGGTAAAAGAATTCACCGGCAAACGCCGGCACCGTCTTTTTTCTTATGAGGGCTATTTGAATATCCTTACCGAAGGAACAGAGAAGAAGCCTTAAATGAGGTATCTATGAGAGAAGAATTTTGAAGACTGAGAAGGAGACGGTTCTAAAGGGATGGATTATTACGACTTCTCAGACGACAACTGACGAAGGCGGGCTTCCATTTTCTTTTGCGGCATCATATCACCGCGCTCTTCCGCGACCTTAATCCCTTTTTTGAAAACTTCGCTCGCCTTTTCGTTTTCTCCCAACGCCTGATGGGATTGCCCGAGCCCTAAATAAGAAGACGTGTGATGAGGGTCGACGGCGAGGCCTTGGGTAAAAATATCGACGGCCTCTTGATACATCGCGTTTTCAAAGTAGGCGTCGCCCAGGCTGTAGTAACCCAGCACATCCTTAGGATCATACGCAATGACCTTTTTGAAACGCTCGATTTTTTCTTTAGGATCCGTCTTCGGCAACTTCATTTTCTTTTCTTTGAGTTCTTCGATCCAGGAAAGGCGGCGGGCCTCGGCCTGCTCGTGTTCTGCCTCCGCGATGAGTCCTTTTTCCATATAAAAACGCGAAAGATTTACATGGGCCATTTTGGAGAGGGGATTTAAGCGGATCCAGGCCTTGGCCGTCTCAACCGCACGGTCGAGCTGGTCTGTTTTGGCGTAACAAATGGCAAGCGCCTCAAAGCCATCTTCTGCGGTAGGGTCTTCTTCTAAGAGGCTTTTTAACTTACGAATCGCTTCGGGGAGATTTTGATGCTTAAAATCTTGAAGGGCCTCTTGGTAAAGAGAGGGATTTTTCAATCTTCGGTGATGCCGAGTTTCTTACGTCCTTCGGGAGATATTTTTTCGGGGCCCCAGGGGGGTTCAAAGGTAACTTCCACGTTCACTTGCTTGACGCCCAGCGCGGCGCTGATTCTCTGGCGCACTTGTTCGGGCAGGGATTGGGCGGCAGGGCAGGCCTGGGCGGTGAGTGTCATCTTCACATTCACAGTATCGGGTTTGATATCGACACCATAAATCAGACCAAGGTCATAGATGTTGATTGGGATTTCCGGGTCGTAACACTCTTTAATGATTTCAATGACTTCTTCTTGAGTAGGCATGGGGATGTTGGAAGCCTCCGTTCGTTTTGTTATTCTATTAGGCAACATGGATTACGTCAATCGTACATTTATAAGGCGGCCAAGCTTGGCGGCCTCTCTGGCGGCCTGGGTCTTTGTGACCCTCGGCACAATCTTTTTTTCTTTATTAGGATTATTTATTTTTTGGCCGCTTTCTATAATTTTTGAAAAGGCCAATGGCCATCTTCCGCACAAAATTTCTCAGTTTTGGGCTAAGACCCTTTGCCGGGCTCTGCCTTTTTGGGATCTTCAAGTAGAAGGTCTTGAAAAAATCCAAAGAGGAAAAACTTATGTTGTAGTCGGCAACCATCAAAGTATGTTGGATATTTTGGTGGTCTTAGCAGGCCTTCCCCTTCATTTTAAGTTCATTGCAAAGCGGGAACTTTTTTGGATCCCCTTTTTTGGCTGGCATCTGCGGCTCGCGCGCTACATCCCTTTAAAGAGAGGAGACCCTGAAAGCGGGAAAGCTTGTCTTGAGAAAGCGCGCCAGTGGCTTCAAAAAGGAGTCAGTGTTTTATTTTTTCCCGAAGGTACAAGAAGTCCGGATGGAAAGATTCAAGATTTCAAAGCCGGGGCATTTAAATTAGGTTTAGAAGAGTGCATCGATTTTCTTCCCGTCGTGATTAAGGGCACGCGGGATGCCATGCCTAAACGGTCTTTTCTTCTCCAGATACCTATTCCTATGTCTTTACACATTCTATCCCCGGTTTCTGTTCAAAATTTTTCGGCGGAAGACTTGGAAAAAGTTCGGGACTCGGTGAAGGACAGAATGATGGTGAAATTAAGGGAACTCGAGTAAAGTATTCAATTCAAATCATGAAAGTCTTAACGCTTAACACCTGGCAGGAGAGAGGGCTCTGGGCCCAACGTTGGGAGATTACCCTGGAAGGGATCCGGCGTTTGGGGCCGGATATCGCCTGCTTCCAAGAGCTTTTCAATGAATCGTGGGCAGGGGAAGTCCTGAAACGGTCAGGATTCAAAAGCATGCTTTATCAGGATGATAAGTGCGGCAATGTGCTTTATACAAATTATTCAGTCAAAGAATGGGGCGTGGTGACACTCACGAAGTCCCCCTTGGAAGAATATTTGCGCTATGCGGTCTGGGGCAAGCTGGACGCTGACGGCCTCCCATTGTTTGTCTTCAATACCCATCTTTCTTGGATGTTAGAAGATGGGGCAATACGACAAAAACAAGCGGAGGAAATTCTGGCTCTGATTGAAAAAAAGAACCCCAGGGGAGAATCACTTTTAATGGGTGACCTTAATGCGCACCCTGATTCAGCCGAAATTAAGTACCTCATCCAAAAAGGGAATTTTCGTGATCTTTTTGAAGAGGCGCGCCCGGGCGACAGGCGCATCACCTGGGACAACCGCAATCCCTATGCGGCAGACGCCGTTCACCCCTTGCCGGACCGGAGGATTGATTACATCCTCGCCCGGGGAAAGGGACCGCTGTTGAAAAAATTAGTCGGGTGTGATTTGATCTTTACGCAGCCAAATGCCGGGGGAGTGTGGGCATCGGATCATTACGGCGTTACAGCCGAGTTTAAAACCGAGGAAGGAATTTAATGGCACAGGATATTCAAAAGGCGAAGGCCTATTCAAAAAAGAAGTATTGGGTTTCTCTTATTCATTTAGCGTTTGAACTTTGCCTGCTCGCCGTGTTGATCGTCTCAGGCTTGTCTTTTTCTTTTCGAAATATTGCCTTGTCGAGCGCCAACAATTTTTATATCCAAGTCATTGTTTTTTACTCCCTCTTTTTCTTTTTCATTTGGGTGTCTGATTTCTTTTTTTCTCTCTATTCCAGTTTCTATTTGGAGCACGTGTACGGGCTATCGAACCAAACGTTCGGTGCGTGGCTGAGGGAGCTTCTCAAAAAAACACTTCTCTCTTATGTGTTTTCTTTGGTCTTGATTCTGCCTTTTTATTTTTTGGTTCAAAAATTTCCAGACACTTGGTGGATCTGGGCATGGATTGGTTTCTCCGCGGTGAGTTATCTCTTGGGACAGCTCTTTCCCGTACTCATTGTTCCACTTTTTTACAAATACAGCCGGGTGGAGGACGAAGGCCTCAAACAGCGGATCTTTAAATTGGTCGCCCGGTTTAATCTTCCCTTGGAAAATGTCTATTCGCTTAATCTAAGTAAGACGACCAAAAAGGCCAATGCCATGTTCGCAGGCCTGGGGAGGACAAAACGCTTAGTGCTAGCCGATACCCTCATTCAAAAATTTGAACCGGAAGAAATCGAAAGTGTGGTGGCGCACGAGCTGGGCCATTTCAAACACCATGACATCTGGCTTCACCTAGGGTTTAGCCTCGTCACATCCTTTATGGGGTTTGGATTGGCGTTTTATTTATTGAGGCTCTTGGCGCCTCGTTTTGGCTACTTTGGGGCAGATGATTTGGCCGCCTTCCCTTTGCTTTATCTGATCTTCTCTCTTCTTGGAACTTTATTATCGCCCATCAATAATGCCTATTCACGCTGGCGGGAGAAAGAGGCGGACCGGTTTGCGTTGGAGGCGGCCCCGGCGAAGGGTTTTATCGGCGCCATGGAAAAACTGGCCGAGATTAATTTGGCGGACCCCCAACCGCATCCTCTCATTGTGTGGTGGTTTTACAGCCATCCGCCTATTGCGAAACGCATTGAGATGGCAAGAGGCCGTGCGTGAAAAGTTTCCGCGGCGTTTTTCTTTTGACCCTCGGTTTACTTTTTTTACCGGGAGGCCTTGTTTTTTCCGTCGAGAAATCTGACGAAAAAGAAGCGGCGCGTAAAAATGTCGAGGACCGCACCCGCACGAATGTGATGAATTATTTTTTGGGCAATCCCACCGATTCGTCGGGAGTCAAAGGGCCGGCCGCCATCGAACTTTATAACGATGCCGTCGAGTTTTATCAAAAAAAAGAATTCGATTTGGCCAAACTCGCGCTTCAAGACTCCTTAAATTATGATTCCTCCAATCCCTTTGCTCACGAACTCTTGGGCGACATTCATTATTTTGAGCAGGATCTTCAAGGGGCGGAAAAAAACTACGAAGCCGCCTACAAGCTCAACCCGCGAAAAGACGTGAAAGAAAAACTTCTGAAACTCCAGAAAGAAAGCCTTGTGGAGGCGGGTCTTGCCACCTACCAGGAAGAGCACTTCATCATTAAGTACGCGGGCGAGGATAAGGGAATCGAGGGATTTGAATTAAGAGAGCTTTTGAGAAATAACTATCGTGAAGTGGGCCAGGATTTGGGTTATTTTTTCAAACACAAGGTGGTGGTTATTCTCTATGACGAGAAAAAGTTTCGGGAATTAAGCGGCGCGCCTCACTGGTCAAGCGGTCTTTATGATGGAAAGATCCGTCTGCCGGCCTATCGGGCTGGGTTTTCAGAAACTGAGATCAAAAAGGTGATGCGCCATGAACTGACACACACCTTTGTGGGAGAGCTCAGCCGGGGTCTTTGTCCCATTTGGCTTAACGAAGGATTGGCGGAGTGGGAAGAGGCTAAGGTAGAAGCGCCTGACCTTAAAGTGTTCCGGGCGGCTGTGAAAATTAATACACTCTTCTCATTATCCACTCTTTTTAGCAAATCGAAGCTTGCCGAGACCAAGGACCCGCTGGAGGTACAGCTCTTTTATGAGCAGTCCTATCAGTTGGTGCGCTATTTAATCGATCGATATGGGATATTTTATATCAAAAGAATGTTGGAGCTATTTGCCCAAGGTAAGGACAGCCTGGAAGTGATCGAAACGGTGTTTAAAATTTCTCCGCTTGAACTTGAGAAACAATGGAAACAAAGCCTTACTCGCAGTTAATTTCACCCACTGAGATCTCAAAAGAATCTCCTTACGGATTTCGTTTTCATTACCGCGATGATTCGTTAGAAGTCTCTCTTAAAAAGAGGGGAATGCTTTTTCCGCTTCTTTTGACCCCAAGCGAAAGACGGCAAAAGTTGACGGTGGTCTCCGGCCATAAGAGATTACTCGCCTCTCTTCATCTCGGTTTTAAAGAAGTGCCCGTGATGATGATAGAAGAAGAGTTAAATCCCAAGGAGCTTTTTGTTATGTCTTTGTATTCCAACTGGGGTCACCAGTTCACGGAACTTGACCGTATGACCTCGCTTAAAAAAGCGGGGAATGATTTTGGATTCACAGCCCGAGAGATCAAAGAAGAGATGGTCCCCCTTTTGGGAATTCCTGCGCACCAGGCGGAGGAATATAAAAAGGTTTCGGGTTTGGCGAATGAAATCCATCTTTTGATTGACCAGAAAAAGATTCCTTTCCACGGCGCGGGAGGTTTGGCGCATTTTTCAAGCACAGAGCAGATCTTTCTCGCCCAAAATTTATTTGAGAATCTGCATTTGACCAGCAATCAATTAATGCAGATTTCAGAATGGCTAAGGGACCTACAAAAATCAAAAAAGCTGGAGATCCCCAAGATCCTTGCCGAAGAAAGTCTCTCCACGGTCCTTCATCATGACAAAATGGATGCCCGGACACGCGGAGAAAGATTTTTTGAGACGCTCTGGGCCGAGCGATTTCCTAGACTCTCTAAAAAGGAAAGAGATTTCCAGAAGCTTAAAGCGAAATTGGAAGATCAGGAAATCAAATTAGAACGGCCCGAGGGTTTTGAGGCCCAAGGATTAATCCTCCGCGCCCGGCTTAAGAAAAGAGGACTCGCTGCCACCCTCAAGTATTTAGAGAACAACCAGGCTCACCTGGAGAACTTTTTAGAAGGCGAATGAGGGTAATTGCTTTATAGACCAACCTTTACGAGAGTATAGGCTTTTTAGGGTGAATCGGATAAAATAGCATCTCCTTATGAAAAAGAAGGCCTTTATCCTTTTAAGTTTTTTGTTCACGGCGAGTTACGTCGCTTGGGCTGCGGAGGTCCAGGTGGCGGGGCTCGTTGATAAAAACCAGGCCCAAGTGGATGAAGAGGTCGCTTTCACCATCCGGATCCTGGGCACCCGCGGAAATATTCAAGCGCCCCATCTGCCGGCTTTTCAGGGTTTTGAATCCTTTTACACGGGACGCACCAGCCAATTTACTTTTGTAAACGGAAAATCAAACTCCACCGTGGAATTCAATTACGTTTTGGTTCCCAAAGTAGCCGGGCGGTTTGCCTTAGATTCGGTTGAAGTTTGGGTGGAAGGGAAAAGATATCAAACCCAGCCGATTGAACTAGAAGTGTCCGGCCCTCAAGTGGCTCAACCCCAAGCGCCCCAGCTCCAGGCCCCAGCCCGTCTTGGTATGGGTGCATCGGCGCCGCCCCTTCCCGCGATGCAACAAGGATCCGCGAATGCCGGTCCTAGCGCTTCCGCATCGGGTCCTCCGCCCATGGTGGTCCAAGATGACAATATTTTTGTGAAGGCCGCCACAGATAAAACGACCGCCTATCCCAATGAGCAGATCCTTTTAACCTACACGCTTTTTACGCGCTATGACACCCGCTATGAAGGCTTCGAAGAAGAGCCCTCTGTCAGCGGTTTCTGGATTGAAGATTTCCCGTTAGAAAAAGATTTAGGCCGCGATACCGTTTCTCTTAATGGAAAAAGGTATGTGAAGGCGGATATCCGCAAATCCGCTCTTTTTCCTACGGCGGCCGCGCAATACACGATTCAGCCCGGCGTTTTAAAAGTTTCTATTCGTGAACAGCCTAAAAATACAACCATGTTTGATGATTTTTTTGATGACAGTTTTTTTAGCGGCTCCGGTCTTTTTGCCCGGCGCAGTGAGCGGTTATTAAAACCTAATCCTATTGTCATCAATGTCCGGCCGTTTCCTGAGAAAGGCAGACCCGCAAGCTTTAACGGGGCCGTAGGGCACTTTCGTATGACAGCAACCGCGGACAAGACCGAAGTAAAACAAAACGAACCTGTGAGCCTGAAGCTCGTCATTGAAGGGGAGGGCAATATCGAGACCTTGGCGAAACCCTCCGTTCCTGAATTGACCGGTTTTAAAATTTACGAAGGCGATTCTTCCTCTGAGCTTTTTAAGACGAGCGGAAACCTGGGAGGAAAAAAAACCTTCGAGATTATTTTTATCCCCACCGAGGCGGGAGAGCTGGGCATTCCGCCGATGGAATTCAATTATTTTGATCCTAAACGCGAAACTTATCAAACGCTTCGCTCGCCCGCCTTCTCCTTAAAAGTGATACCTTCCGACGAACCGTTCCAGTTACCCCAAGAGGTGTTAGAGAGAGAAGCGTTTAAAAAGGAAGTGCGTCTGGAGTCAAAAGACATTCGTTATATTCATGAAGAATTCCCCACGGGCCACGACCGAAAGATTGAGACGTTCATTCTGGGTCTCTTAGCAGGCGCCAATCTCGTGGGCATGTTCTTTGTCGGGACCGCCCTTGTTCGAAAACGCCAGGAGGAGATCTTTTCCCGTGATATTGCACTCAAAAGAAGGACCACAGCCCGCCAGATCGCAGAGCGCAGACTGAGGAACTTAAAAAGCTTAGTGCGCAGCAAGAAAATGGAGGAGGCGGATCAATTTTTAGGTGAGGCCGAGAAAATTCTCAGCGAATACCTTTCCAATAAATTTAACGCGTCTGCTTATCACTTTACCCGCGAATGGCGGGAAGAAAAATTGCAGGAAAAATTGGGTGAGGAGGGTCCTCTTTTAAAAGACGTGCGCGAGTTTTATGAACGGGCAATGGAGGCCCGTTATGGAAAGGGCGCGCTTCCTATAGAAGAAAGACAAAAGTTTATTCATTTGATTGAAAACGTAGTTCGCAGGCTGGAGAAAGCGCGATGAACCCTGTTAGACCTCTTAGGTTTTTACTAACTTATGCGGCAAACAGGACGAAAAAGCCGCGCGAGAATGCTGACGTGAAATCCCAATGCAGGTCTAACAGGGTGAACCTGCTTTTTGTGCTGGTGATGTCCGTTGCTTTGCCTTACGCGGCCGCTGGCGGAGGAGATCCCAAGTCCATTTTTCAACAGGCCAACACGGCCTATCGGGCAAGCGATTACCAGCAAGCCGCCTTCCTTTATGAGAAATTAATCGGCGTCGGCGTGAAAGATGCGGATGTTCATTACAATTTGGGCAACGCCTATTTCAAAGAAAAAAAAATCGGTCCGGCGATTTTAGAATACGAAAGGGCCAAAAAGAAAGATCCCCGCAACCGCGATGTCTACGCCAATCTGAATTACACCCGCGGACTTTTGGAATATCGCGTGGATGATAAAAGAAATTGGTATCTGAAGGCCCTGGAATCTGCCTTGGGATATTTCACCGGAAAAGAAATCGGGATACTCGCACTCTTCTGCGGAGTCCTTTTTTGGGTCAGCTGGGGGTTGGCGCTTCATTTTCATCCGGACGCTCCTCGGGACGGTAAGCAAAAGACCCTTCTGGTGCTCACCCTTTTGTTTCTATCGTTTTGGATCTTAAAAGGAAGCTATGCCCGGACAGGCCAGGAAGCGATCGTGTTAAAACCTCAGGCTTCGGTCCGCTACGGTCCTTCTTATAAGGATCAGGTTGCAGTAAAACTTGGTGAAGGAATGAAGGTTCACGTTGGTAAAAAAGCCGGGGATTGGAGCCGTATTATTTTATCCAATGGCGAGACCGGCTGGATTGCGAATGAAGAGATCGGAATCATTTGATGTCCTTTCCTGATTCCAGAGGGCATTTCGGCATCTTTGGCGGCCGGTATGTCCCGGAGACCCTCATCAAGGCGCTGGACGAACTCGTGACGGAATACCGGCGTCTCAAAAAAGACCCATCCTTCCGAAAAGAACTCCGCAAGCTTTTGGGTTCTTACGCAGGCAGGCCCACGCCTCTTTATGAAGCGAGGAACCTCACACGTCATTTTGGCCGCGCGCGAATTTTCTTGAAGCGCGAAGATCTTTGTCATACCGGTGCCCACAAAATCAATAACACCTTGGCGCAGGGACTCCTAGCCCAGCGGCTCGGCAAGAAACGCATTGTGGCGGAAACCGGTGCCGGTCAGCACGGCGTGGCGACGGCCACCGCCGCCCGTGTCTTCAATTTGGATTGTGTGATTTACATGGGAGAAGAGGACATCCGGCGCCAAGCACTCAATGTTTACAAAATGAATCTCTTGGGTGCGGAAGTGATTCCGGTTAAATCCGGATCGAAGACACTTAAAGATGCCACGAACGAAGCGATCCGGGATTGGGTTACGA
Source organism: uncultured bacterium (assembly GCA_964372875.1). Lineage (GTDB taxonomy): Bacteria > Omnitrophota > Omnitrophia > Omnitrophales > JACQLI01 > CAYJTB01. The sequence continues at coordinate 9,443 of CAYJTB010000035.1, read as the reverse complement.
ACGTAGACACCACGCATTATCTTTTGGGTTCCGTCGTAGGTCCACATCCTTATCCGATGATGGTCCGTGATTTTCAATCCGTGATCGGAAAAGAAACCATCAAACAATTTCGCTCGGCCACAAAACGAGCGACGCCGGATTATTTATTGGCGTGTGTGGGTGGGGGAAGTAATGCGATTGGATTTTTCCACCCCTTCCTTAAAACACGCGTAAGAATGTTTGGAGTGGAAGCATCGGGCGAGGGGCTGGGCGGCACCCGGCACGCGGCTTCTCTTACGAAGGGCTCGGTCGGGATTCTTCATGGCATGAAAAGTTATCTTTTGCAAAACTCTGAAGGACAAGTCCAATTGGCGCATTCGATTTCTGCAGGCCTTGATTATCCCTCGGTGGGGCCGGAACACGCGCACCTTAAAAAAACCGGGCGGGTGCATTATGAAACCGTCACAGACCGTGAAGCCTTGGAAGGCTTTAAACTCCTCACAGAATTGGAAGGCATTATGCCGGCCTTGGAGCCTGCTCACGCGATCGGATTTCTAAAACGCTTCATGAAGCGGACAAAGAAAGGCGAATGTGCCGCCATCTGTCTTTCGGGAAGGGGCGATAAAGATCTGGGCGTGGTGCGCCAGTTGCTTCAATGAAAAATCAAAAAAAACTTTTTTGCGCCTTCCTCACGCTAGGCTATCCTAATCTCCAAGCAACTGAGAAATTAATCGAAGGTTTTGCCGCCCGGGGCGTTGATCTGATCGAGCTGGGGTTTCCCTTTTCCGATCCTTTGGCGGACGGTCCTACGATTCAATATTCTTCGGAATTCGCTTTGCGCCGCGGTGTAAAAATGGAAGATGCCTTTCGGGTGGTGAGAAAGGTAAGAAAAAAAGGGGTGACGCTCCCCATCTTTTTTTTCTCTTATCTGAATCCGATTCATCATTGGGGAGAAGAAAAGTTTCCCTTTCGGTTGAAGAAAGAAGGCTTTGACGGTTTGATTGTTCCTGACTGTCCGCCGGATGAAGAAAAGCCTTTGTGGAAGGCGGCAAAAAAAGCGGGGATCGCGCCGGTTTTTTTGGTGGCACCTACCACCACTCCCGGCCGGATGAGGAAAATTTTTGCGCGTTCCCAAGGTTTCATCTATTATGTATCGCTTCGAGGAGTGACGGGCGCCCGCAAGGCCCTTGCCGTGGATTTGAAAAAGAATCTGGCAAAGTTGCGCCGTCTCGGGAGAAAACCGGTGCTCGTGGGGTTTGGTGTTTCTTCACCCGAACAGGTGAGAAAGATTTCCAGAGCCAGTGACGGCGTGATTGTAGGAAGTGCCATTGTAGAAAAACTCAGGCACTCAGGCGGCAAGCTCGGCCCTGTGTTTTCCTTTGTGGAAGCACTCGTTCGTTCTCTTCATCCGTGATGCCGATTTTGCTGGGATTAGACCTTGGCGAAAAAAGAGCAGGCGTTGCCCGCACTGACGAGACGGCAACGATCGCCGAGGCCTTTTCCACATTGTTTTTTACAGGCAAACAGGACCTCTTGAAACAGCTTAGGCCTTTAATCGGAGAGCTGCAGCCTACAAAAATCGTGGTGGGTTTTCCCGTAACGCTTGGGGGCCATAAAGGTCCTGCGGCAGAGAGAATAGAAGCCAGGGTGGAGTGGCTCAAAGAGCGCCTGAAAGGCGAATGGGTGTTTTGGGACGAGCGCTTCAGCACCGTCGAGGCGGAGCGGGTATTGCTCGAAGCCGATCTCAGCCGGAAAAAGAGAAAAAATTTACGTGATCAATTGGCAGCGCAAAGGATTCTTCAACATTATTTAGACGCACACCGGAAGGGATAAATCAATGCAACATCCTCATCCATTGTATCATCTCACTAAGTTACCGAATCGTCTCCAGGTCCTGACCATCCCCATGCGGGAGCGCGAATCTGCAGCAGTCGCCGTGTGGGTGCGGGTAGGCGGCAGGTTCGAGCCAAAAAGAATCTCCGGGGTTTCTCATTTCTTGGAACACATGCTTTTCAAAGGCACTAAGAAGCGGAGTACGCGCGACATTAAAAAAGAAGTGGAAGGCGTGGGCGGAGTGCTCAATGCCTTTACCGCTGAAGAGGCGACCTGTTATTTTGCTAAGCTTCCCGCAGAGCATTTTAAGCGGGCGGGTGATGTGCTGGTGGATATGGTGAAAGACGCGACGCTTTCTCTTAAAGAAATGGAAAGGGAGCGGCCTGTTATTTTAGAAGAAATCAAAATGTACCGTGACCAGCCCGCTCAGTATGTCCACGAACTCATGAGTGAACTCCTTTGGCCTGATCAAGCGCTCGGCAGGTCTTTGGCAGGAGTACCCGAGACCGTCGCTGCGATCAACCGGCAAAGTATGCTGAGTTATAAAAATAAATATTACCAGCCCCCCAATATTTTGATTTCAGTCTCCGGCCCCGTGTCACATTCCGAAGTGGTGGAATTGGCTGAGAAATTTTATTCTTCCGCCAAAGGCAACGGGCTTTCTCAATTCGCCCCCGTTAAGGTGAGCCAGAAAAAGCCCGCGTTTATTTTTGTAGAGAAAGAAACCGAACAGACCCATGTGGTGATCGCCTTTCACGGATTTTCAAAGCGTGACCCGAGGCGCTATGCCTTGGGGCTCTTGAACGTGATGCTGGGCGCTAACATGAGTTCCCGGCTTTTTGAGGAAGTACGCGAACGCCGTGGTTTGGCCTACGAGATTAAATCGGGGACAGGTTACTATCAGGACGCAGGATCTTTTAGCGTTTCAGCGGGAGTTGAAAACAAAAAAATTCAATTGGCGATCCAAGTCATTCTCCAGGTACTTGGAAAGATCATTAAAAAGTCGGTGCCCGCCGAAGAGCTCCGGCGCGCCAAAGATTATTATCTGGGTCAATTTCTGATGGGCCTGGAAGACACGCTCGATCACCTGCTTTGGGTGGGCGAGAAAGTTCTCTACAATGAAGGAGTTCCCAACCGCCAGGATATCGCAAAGGAAATTGAAAAGGTAAAGGCGGCGGATATTCAAAAAGTGGCCCGCCAGATTTTTCAGACCTCGCACCTCAATTTGACGATGATCGGTCCTCAGAGAGAAAAAGAGCATAACCAGATTAAGAAAAACGCCTTCGTTCGATGAGTGCACTGATTGCCCCCAGTCTTTTGTCCTGCGATTTTTCCAACCTGAAGTCTGAAATTGCGGAGGTGGAAAAAGCCGGATGCGATTGGCTGCACGTAGATGTGATGGACGGCCACTTTGTCCCCGACCTCACAATCGGCCCGGTGGTAGTTCAATGGATGCGCAAATGCACCCGCCTTCCCTTGGATGTGCATTTAATGATCGATGAACCGATTCGTTATATCGATTCATTCCGCAAGGCAGGCTCGGACAGTATCACCATGCATGTCGAGGCCACCCAAGAAGTGGGTAAGACCCTTGAGGCGATCAAGGCATCAGGAGCTAAGGTAGGCATTTCCGTCCGGCCCAAAACGCCGATTGAAACCATATATCCCTTTCTCAAACAACTTGATTTGGTGTTGATCATGACCGTGGAGCCCGGGTTCGGCGGACAAAAATTTATGCCCGAGATGATGGCCAAGGTCAGAACGCTTCGTCCGCGTTTTTCCGGAAAGATTTCTGTGGATGGAGGAATCAATGCCGGCACCGCTCCCGCGGCCTTGTCCGCAGGTGCGGACGTGCTGGTGGCGGGCACCGCAATCTTTGGTCAGAAGGACCGCTCGCAAGCGATTAAGGGTCTTCGCCTTCATTGAGTCAAAAAAAAATCCGTAATTTCTCGATCATTGCTCATATCGATCACGGTAAATCGACGATCGCGGACCGGTTTCTCCTTCTCACCAACTCCATTTCCATCCGCGAATTCCATGCGCAGTTTTTAGATGATATGGAGCTCGAGCGCGAGCGCGGCATCACGATCAAGGCGCGTGCGGTGCGAATTTCCTTTAAAGATTACCAATTGAATCTGATCGATACCCCCGGCCACATTGATTTCACGTATGAAGTAAGAAAAAGCCTCTCGGCCTGCGAAGGCGTGATCCTTTTGGTCGATGCCACCCAGGGCGTCCAGGCCCAGACCATGACCAATTATTTCCTGGCCCGGGAGAGAGACCTGAAAATGGTCCCCGTCATTTCAAAAATTGATCTTGCTAATGCTGAACCCGAAAAAGCGGCGGCGGAACTGATGGAATTAACAGGTTGCGGCCGAAGTGAAATTATTATGACAAGCGCTAAGACAGGAGAAGGGATTGAAGCGGTGTTGGATGCGGTGGTGAAAAGAACGCCGCCTCCTGAGGGAATGGCCGAGGGGGCTCTCAAAGCGCTTATCTTTGATTCCAAATATGACATTTACAAGGGTGTGATTGCCTATGTCCGGATCTTTGACGGCGGGATCCATACCGGGGATAAAATCCGGATGATGAAAACCGGGTCGGATTATGAAGTGCTGGAGGTAGGAATTTTTAACCCTCATCCCTTTCCGGTTCCATCGTTGGAGTCGGGGGAGGTCGGATACATTTGCGCCAACATTAAAGATGTGAGCCATGTCAAAATCGGCGATACGATTACTTCGTCCCAGCGGCCTACCCGGGAGGCATTGCCCGGTTATCAAGAAATGAAATCCATGGTCTTCGCCGGCTTTTATCCCATCAATCAAAAAGATTTTGGCGCCATGCGCGAAGCCATTGAAAAACTTCGTTTGAACGATGCGTCCTTTCACTATGAACCCGAGACCTCGGCGTCACTGGGGTTTGGTTACCGCTGCGGTTTTCTGGGACTTCTTCATATGGACATCATCCGTGAGCGGCTCGAAAGAGAATTTGGCTTGGAGCTTTTGATCACGGCCCCGAACGTTGTTTACCGTGTCTTTACCACCCAAGGCGAGATCGTGGAAATTGATAACCCTACCAAAATGCCCTCGCCGCAGGAGATCGACGAATATGAAGAGCCCTACATTGCTGCCCAATTAATCATCCCGGCCAAAACGCTGGGGCCCATGATGCAGTTTTGCCAGGACCGCCGGGGGATTTACAAAGGGACGGAATATTTAGATCTGAACCGTGTTTTACTCCGCTATGAGATTCCCTTTGGAGAGGTCCTGATGGATTTTAACGACAAAATCAAATCCATGACCTCGGGCTACGGATCGCTGAATTATGATTTCATCGGTTACCGTCAAGCCGACCTTGCGAAATTGGATATCCTGATCAATAGTGAACCGGTCGATGCATTGAGCTGTATCGTAATCCGGGACCAGGCGTATCAGCGGGGGAGAGATCTCGCGGAGCGGCTCAGAGAAGTGATTCCCCGCCAGCTTTTCGAAGTCGTGATCCAGGCCGCCATCGGTTCCAAGATCATTGCCCGGGAATCCATCGGGCCTCTCAAAAAGAATGTGACGGGAAAATGTTATGGCGGCGATATCACGCGCAAACGAAAACTTTGGGAAAAACAAAAAGAAGGAAAGAAGAGGATGAAGCGGATCGGGAAAGTAGATTTACCTCAGGAGGCCTTCATTTCTATTTTGAATATGGGAGAAAAAGCAAAAGATGTCGACTAAGATTGTCTGGGTGTTATTAGCGTTGGGGTTCCTTATCATTTACCGCAACCGCATCAAAGCGGATTGGCAGCTTTTTCGAACTCAGCGCGGCGCCTGGCTCCGCGACAAATGGGAAAATTGGATCAAGCCTCTTTTTATTGCGGCCATCTTGGCGATCGGAATCAGAACCTTCCTGGTCGGCCCTTATAAAATCCCGACCGGCTCTATGCGGCCCGTATTGATGGAAGGAGACCGGATCTTTGTGGATAAAATTTCTTTCCGTTTTAGAGAGCCCCAGCGTGGCGACATCGTGGTATTTAAATATCCGCTGGACAAGAAAAAAGATTTTGTGAAGCGCCTCGTGGCATTCGGAGGAGAAAAAATTGAGATTAGAGACGGTCAGGTCCTTATCAACGGACAAAAGTTAGAGAATCCGGCTTCTTTTTCCCAGCGTTTTTATTACAACCGGTCCGAATGGGACTATGGCAAGGAAGGCCAAGTCATCGACGTTCCCGGCGATCATCTCTTTGTCTTAGGAGATAACTCCGCTCAGTCCAGCGATAGCCGCAATTGGGGTTTTGTCCCCAGAAGAGATGTCATCGGCCGCGCGGTTTTAATTTGGTGGCCTTACAAACGGGTCCGTCTTCTCAATCGTACTTGAAGACGTTTAAACCCATTTGGGGTGCGGCGACCGCAGCCCATCAAGTGGAGGGGGGCAATCAATGGAACGACTGGTGGGTTTGGGAACAGGCCCAAAAAACCTCGGAACCCTCCGGCATTGCCTGCGATCACTACCATCTGTTTCGTGAAGATTTTAAACTCGCCCGCTCGTTAGGTCACACCGCCCACCGGTTTTCCATTGAGTGGAGCCGGCTTGAACCAGCCGAAGGCCAGTGGAATGAAGAGGCCTTTCGTCATTATGACGAAGTCTTCGATGCTCTCGAAGCGGTGGGGTTGGAACCCGTAGTCACGCTCCATCATTTTACCAATCCCCAGTGGTTCGCCAATCTTGGGGGATGGCTTCATCCTGACGCTGACAAAAAATTCGCCGCCTATGTAAAAAAAGTCGTCGAACGTTTCGGTGAGCGTGCAAAATTTTGGATCACGATCAATGAGCCTTTGATATTTATTTATCAAGGTTATTTGATCGGCCGCTGGCCTCCGGGTGAAAAGTCATGGGCCAAATGTTTTCAAGTCATGAGACAAATGATCCGGGCCCATATCAAGGCCTATCAAATGCTGCACTCCTTCACAAAAAATTCCGAGTGTTGGGTGTCGATCGCTCATCACATGATCGCTTTTTCCCCTTGCCGCAAAGGATCATTGCTTGACCGCTGGATCGTCTCTCTACGCGAAGGATTTTTAAACCGTCTTATTTTTGAATCGCTTCTTTCGGGATTTCTTTTTTATCCCGGGATTTTTTGTGAAAAACTTCCGGCCAAAAAGACACTCGATTTTTTGGCGCTTAATTATTACACCCGGGATTTTATCCGCGCCGGAGGATGGTCAGGCCTCAATCAATTCGGACTCGTTTGCCCGAAGGATCATCATGACACCAAAGCATTCAACGATATGGGTTGGGAAATTCATCCCGAAGGGATCTATCAAGTGGTGAATTCTTTAAATCGTTACCATCTTCCCATCATGATTACTGAAAACGGCATCTGCACCAGCGATGACCGGGTCCGTCAGGCGTTCATCAAAAACCATGTGAAGGAATTAGAAAGGGCTAAAAACTTAGGCGTGCCAATTGGTGGTTATTTTTATTGGTCTTTGGTCGATAATTTCGAATGGGCCGAGGGTTTTAAACGCCGCTTCGGGATTGTTGAGGTCGATTACCCCACCCAACGGCGTATCGTAAGAGAAAGCGCAAAAGCACTCAAACAAAGTTGCGAAATGCTATTCAGGGAGGAGAAAGATGCAAGCAGAGTTATTTAACTTGGGGACATCAGGGACTATAACAGACACTTCATCCAGACCGGTTCAACCGCCGGTCGTCACATGGTTAGACCGTTTTCGGATTACCCTTCGCCTGGAACACCTTTGCATTGCGGCGATCCTTGCGCTGGTATTATATGTTTTGATCTTTTCCTTTGGGGTGGAGAAAGGTAAGCGGATAGCCTTGAGGGAACAGGAAGTGCAGAAACTAAGGCAACAAGAGGTAAGCAAAGGGCCTAGTCTAACGCCGGAGCTTGGTTTGGACGTGCGGATCCCTCAGGCCAGCCATCTCTTTATCAATAAATTGGTTACAACGACCCTAAGCGCTGTTGCAACAGACATTCCACCGGTCGTCCCGCTTGTGGAAACAATATCCTCTACAATTTTAGGCAAATACACTATCCAGGCCATTACTTTTAATGGTAAGGTCCGGGCGGAGCAGGAAGTTAAAAGACTTAAAGACAAGGGTTATCAGAGTTTTATCATCCCCGGGAAGAAAACCTTTCAGGTCTGTGTCGAGATGTTCGAAAGCGTGGCCTTAGCCAAGCAAAAAATGGGAGAGCTCAAGGCCGACGGGTTTGTACCTGATGATGCCTATATCCGGCCTGTCAAAGGACCGGTTTTAGGTCTTTAAAAAGACTCCCGAAGACTGTAGGAAAAAGCATTACTTTCCGGTAGAAAAAGTTCCTTGATGCAGGTATAATCCGTCTTGCCCGGAGTAACTAATGTCACAACATTCAAGTCTAAAAATAGATCCTACTCGGACGCGTCACAGAAATGTTCTGAAGCGTCACGAACGCGTGCAACGCCTCATCGAAACAGAAAAGTGGAATGATCGGTCTTCCGCCTTTGGTTTGCCGAAAGTCAAGTCCGTGAAAATCAAAGTCAAAAAGGTCAAAGAAAAACCGGAAGGCGAAGCCGCTGCAAAGACAGCTGCGCCCGCTGGTGCCGCTCCTGCCGCTGCGACGCCTGAAAAGAAAAAAGCAGCAGCGCCGAAGAAATAATGCGGCGCGTTCTTGAGATGGTTCATATCAGGCGTTTCGCGATCGCAGATAAAGAAGCGATCAAGAAACTGATTTCCGGAATTATGGATAACGAGTTCCGCGAGGATAAGCCGGCTTTTTCGATCGACGATCTTGAAAATCTGGAGAACCATTACGGGAGTTTAGGCGAGGCTTTTTTCGTTGCCGAGGATGGGCAAAAGATCATTGGTACCGCCGCCGTCAAACGGGAAGACGACCGGATTGCGATTATTCGTAGAATTTTTGTAGCGCCCGAATACCGAAAGAAACAAATCGGGATTAAGCTGCTGACACGGGCCATTGAGTTTTGCAAAGAAGTAGGGTACCGAGAACTTGTTTTTAGAACCACATCGCGAATGACAGGGGCCATCGCGCTGGTCAAAAAGCAAGGTTTTCAGTCCCGCGCCCGTGTGCCGATGGGGCACGTCGAGTTGTTAAAATTTACGCTTTCGCTTGTAGAATCCAAAAAATGATTTTGACCAAAGTACGGATCAGAAATAAGAAGGAAAAAATCTCGTTGAAACCGCTCTCAGAAAAAGAAATCCAAAGAAAACTTTACGGCAGCATCTTAAGTTCCACTTCCGTCGAAGAAGCGCCCGAGACGCGTTGGATGGAACCCCCAAAGTTTAAGGAAGTCAAAGAAGTAAAGGAAGTAAAAGACACCAAAGAATTTAAAGAGAAAGAAAAAAAGCCCGTCACAGAAAGACCCTGGATTACGTTACCTGAGACAAAAATAAATATTTCCATTCCTTGGAAGAAGATCGGCGCAACATGCTCCGCAATTTTTAAGACCGCTTTCGGCTTAGGAAAGGTTCTCTTTTCCCGCCTGGCTACCGTATGGGGGATGGGGGCATTGATTGTGGCGGTTCTTTTTATTAGTGTCCATTCTTTAAATACCTTCCGCACCAAGGCCATGAAGGCGCCCAGACAAGATGACTCCATGGTTTTTGTAAGAAAGGCGGCCCGG
>CAYJTB010000034.1:0-21911 GCA_964372875.1 uncultured bacterium | reverse complement strand
GTCAGCGCAGTCAAGAGGACCGTTGCAAGGGTCTTGATTGTCACAGGAGTTGGGGTCACTCGGGTCGCAGCTGTCGCTGGCACTGGTGCAGATTTCGTTGTCAGCGCAGTCAAGAGGACCGCCGATGCAGACGTCTTGATTGAACTAGACGAAGCGCCAGCGCCTGCCGGAACCGTTGTTGCACCATCGCTTGAAGGAACGGGCAATACAGGAGATTGAGATGGCAGGCTCTGCGGCCGCAAGATAATTTCTCCCTCTGCTGTAGTTTCTATTCTGATGCGAAGATTTTCAAAAGCTTGCCCTGATACAACAACGCGGCCATTGACCCCCGCCGTCGGATTTGAAAGTGATCCTAGAATTTCAATAACATTGCCAAGTTGAATGAATCCAGAGGAAGAAGTGCCGTTATCGATAAAAAACACGCCGTTGGCAATTCTCCCTGATTCAACGCGCAAACTGTCCGGAAGATCAGGATTGTCTTGCTCTGCTACTCTTCGAACCATCTTGATGATTTTCCCCTGGCCGACATCAATAAAGATAGGCTGACTTTTAGGAACTTCCCCGCGCGAGAAAAGTTCATTAAGTCTAAAACTCACGCCTTGAGATAGTCTTATAGGACTGGTAATAGCACCTGACCCTTGAGGCGGGATAAGCGGTCCGCCGGGTGGTATAGCTCCGTCGTTTAAAGGAGGTGTGGGAGGCCCGAGCATTTCCGGATGGGGATGATAACCGGCGCGACCGCCGCGAACCGTTACATTTTCCAATGAAGAAGTCACTGTCAGATCATACCCGCCACCTGCTCTGGGAACTAGGTCTACTTCAACCCCGTCCAGTGCACCTGTAGTCGAGAATTCCAGCTTTCCCCCGCTGCCGTTTCTTACGCGGACAGTCATAGTATTTGTGCCATTGCTAATTGTAAAACTATCCTGCGCTTGGGCTTCAAAAAAGACTGTGCTGCCGTCCGATGGAATGCGAACTGTTTCGGTTCGGGAAATGCTGAAATTACTTGGATTACGAGGAGTTAAAGGAATCGTTGTTTCATCGGGCGGTGGGATTGTTTCTTCAAGTTCTTCAAGCGGTGCAATTCTTTCTCGAATCTTTTCAAACCGGATACGGCCGCTAGAATCGACAACCACCCGAACGGTCGGCGAATCGCCTGCTCTGGAAATATTAAAAGTATTTTCACCTGTTGAAGTGACTATACTTTGGATTGCTTCTCCTACCGCAGTCTCTACGGTTATCCTTCCTCCCTCATTCTTTACTTTGACTATTTGGATAGAAACGACCGTATCCCCTTCTTTGACTTTAATCACGACAGTCCGGGACACTCCATCCGGAGGAACTCGTAACGTTTTACCTTCAGCAGCGGTAATTTCATAAATACCTCTGTTTGCAACGCGGGAAATCCCGCTTAACCGGTCCAGCACTTTCTGCCATGCTCCAGTAAGAAAATCTGCTGCAGCCCTTCGCCAAGCGGAAGGAGCAGGTTGAGGAGCGGGAGGTTCTGCCGGAGGATTAGAAGGAGTTGCCGGCTGTGACGGGCGTGTTTCCGTTACCGTGGGGCCTCTTCTTGAAATAACAATTTCCCGGAAGATTAGAGGGCTGTAATGTCTTATAATAACTTGGCCGTTTTCCCCCATGGAAATATGAAGATCGGGCTCAACGTAGCGTCCTCTACTCTCGAGCGGGGTACCATCAACTCTGACAATTCCGTCTTCGATAGTCACTTCATGGGTACTGTTTCCTCTGACTTCCAGAACTTGCCCCTCGGAAAGAACCGCGTTTTCACCTGCTGTTGAAATCCTTCTGACTGTTGCCCGTTCAATAATAAGTCCCAAGCCGTTCCCATCATTTACAAGACGAGCGCGGCCGACCCGTCCTCCATAGTTTTCTCCTTGCAACGGATGCCCATTAGGATCCTCCAAAGCAGACCGTGAAATGGTGTCAATCACGGTTCCGCTGTCATCGGAAGTGCCTTTTAATTTCTTAATCACCTGAAATTCAGAATTGTTTTGAGGGTTCGGGCGGATAAAAAATTCCTCATCTGCCAACGATGAAAGACGAAATCGCGCTGTTTCACCTCGCCCCGAAAATGCTCTGCCAGCTTTCATAATAAATATAGGACGGACTGTGAGAGCAGAATCGCCCGCCGTAATCTCGAGCGCTCCATTTCTTGCACGAGCCTGAAAAGTTGCCTCTCCAGCAGAAGCCGGACGGACGCTGCCGTCAGGATTTCTGATAAACGTTGATTCAATGCTTCCGGTTGCATCCAGATGGATTTCAAAAGTCTGACCATCTTCCGTCTTAACTTCGATAATTTTTTGTTTCGGTTTTAGGCGAAGCCGGCTCGTATTTTCGGGGGCGATTTGAACCGCTGATCCCTTTTGAACGGTTACGTTCGAAGCGGGAGCCGCGCCGGCCGGCGGAGGACCTGTTTCGAAAGTGATCCGGCCCTCATTAATGTTGATCCGTGCGGCGTGCCTTCCATAAATTCTTTGAGGTCTGTTTGTTCGAAGGGGAGTTTCGATGTTTCTTCCATTCATTTCTTGAACCAGATAATAACGCCCGTTGCGGTTTACGATTTGGGCCGTTGCAGAATTTGTAGGACTAGGCCCGCTAAATCCGCCGGCTTCAATAGATACAGATTGACCTCGGGCGGGTAATCCTCCCGGAAGCGGATTCGGGCTGCCATCGACATAAATGCCTGGATTATCACCAGTGGTCCGAACTTCCACATTACCAATCCGCTCTGTCAGAATATCCAGACCGTTGGAATTAATCGGTCGGGGGGTCGTCCTATCAATGATTTCATACTCGCCGGGTCGATCGGCATTTTCCCGGACCTGTTCGTAATAATATTTATCCGCCTCCGCGCCCGATCCGCGGCTGATACGAAACATCCGGTCACCGGTTCTAAAAACTTCTGCTCCGCCCGGCAAAAGAGAAACGCCGTCCATTGGAATGTCGACTGCTCTTTCTCCTTCCATTCTTTCAAGTTTTGCAGGATCGGGCTTTGCTGAACCATTTTTGGATGGGCCGCTCCGCCAACGCCGCATGCCCCAAATAGCCAAGCCCCCTCCTCCCAACGCCAAAGCACCTGGAAGGCCCATGACAGAGACGATAATGAGCGCTGCGGTTACAGCTCCTCCCGCATCATACAACTGAATGGTTCCTTGCTGTCTTGCAGTCCGAGGACGAGCTGTCGTGGTATTCGCCGGCGGGGTGGTCGTCGTTGAAGGAGTAACCGAAGGCTCGCCCAATTCGCCCATGATTTGCAGGACTTCATTCTGCACAGCGCGTCCTGCATCAGTCGTAACATCCGCAGGACGTAACCGCCTCAGCGCATCAAGAAGCCGCGTCCGGACTTCGGCAGTAAACTTTGGGTTATTGCGATGAAGGTTTTCTACCAGTCGAAAGATCTCACTCGGGCCCAGCTGAACCATCGCCGGGGTCGGTGCCACTGCATTGGCGCCGCGCACGCGCAAAGCCAGCTGATTTGCAAATGAATCAATGGCTTGATCTAGCCGAGAATTAGCGGGATGTCCCCGCCGTACGTAACCATGCAACAAAGCGCCCAGCATCAATCCGTCTGAAAGAATGGCTGAAATAGCCTGAGTGGCCCGCTGGGAATCTCCGTCCCGGATTGCTTCGCTTGCCTCTACCAGATGATTCGGAATTTCCAATCCTCCCCAATGGAGTATCATGTACCAATTTAAAAGACCATTTACAAAAATGGCCGCCTCGGAAAGAGTATTCGCGGCAACGCCTGCAGCTCCCACGCCGGGAACATGGATGGGCGCAATGAGTGACTGCCACGTAAATGACTGCCACCTAGATCCACTAGCCGGTACGCCTGCTCTCATGGCCCGAAGCGCCGCGGTAAATCTTGCAAAAATATGAAGGGCACCCACTAAAGGAAGGCTTTGAGCCGTTTGATCTAAAAATCCCTGAATGACACTGAGCGTATTCCAGAATCCGGCATCAGATGAAGAATTAGAAAGTTCCGCATTTCTTGCCAAGTAAGCTGCGGTCCGGCCTGCACCCAACACACTCTCAGGCCCCACCAACTGATGCCCCATCATTTGAAGGTCTTCATTGCTGCCGGCAGGCGGAAGCGCAAGCTGCGGGCGAATGAAAGCAAGGGAAAGGCCGCCCGGAGGAGGAATTTGTCCTGATTCAACTTGGCTTAACTGGTCGTCGTTGATTCCCAGCATCGCTACCACTTGAGCCCTTTTTTGCCTGGTGGCATGAAGTCTTAAAATGCCTTTCTGATTTTCAGTCAGGCCTCTAACTGCATTAAGAACAGCCCCTGAAACATGCCCATCCGGCCCGACTTCTTCTCCGCCGGTCCGCAGAGCACCGGCTAACCCATTCACAACATAATTATCATCTCCGGATCCTTGGCCAATCCAAACTTGACCCGCAGAAGTAACTGCGCCGTAAGCTTTCTCACCGGCATAACCCAACCCTCGAATTGCGTGACCCAGCACCGGAAAATCAGCGACCATCCTGGCATAAACAGACCAGAACGAGGTTCCAGATAAAGTTTCCCTTCTCCGGGTTTTAACCATTGTTGATGCTGTCGTCCAATTAGTTGTATTGTTCACAAGTACATCGTTGTAGTTATATCTTTGAAAGGAAAGCCGGCGATTAACTTCCATGTAGGCATTAAAAATACCCCAGCTGGGAGCGTTATATCGAGTCGTTGTATTCCAGACCAGACGATAGATCGGATGAGAAAATTGGGTAGAAAGAGAAGTTGGGAGAATTGCTTCTCCAAAAAGATATTCATATTTATAAAAAGGATCCTGGGCAGGCCGGGTAATCAAAGCGCCATTTGCAGCACGTCTCTGCCGACCGGTCGGGTCAATATCGGGAACTTGTACGACGCGGCCATCGGCCTCCACAAGAGCCCCTCCTTCAACCACCAGGGCATACTCAATAGGACGCGGGAAAGCTCTCGTATTATAGCCGCCTGCGTTATAACCTGTTGTCCTTGCAAAATAGGCGGGAACCAGTTTTTTTCTATTTGTATTGGCTCCTTGGGTAGCTAAATCCAAATAGGAAACTATGATTTTTCCGTCCTGGCTCAGGATCATTTGTAAAGAATCGAGCTGCCGTTGATTGCTGTTGGCTTCTCTGGCCATGTCTGCTAAAAAATATGCGATGGGAGCAGCCAGCTGCTCGTCTGTAAATGCCGATCCGCTGCGGCCTGTTACGCCTGTTAAAGAATCCCTGACTTCAGGAATCGAAACAATGTCATCCGCAATGGACAAAGCGGCCACTCTTCTTGCCTCCTGGGTAGCCGCCTCTATAAGAGTTTTTGTATTGACGGCACGGACTTTGAGCTGGGGTTCGTTTGGACTTAAGTCATTAGGTTTTTGCCAAACTTCGATAATGGAACTATTTCTTCCTCTAAATTTTACAATCCGGCCAAAGCGATCGTTGCCCTCAGGACGGTATCGCACCTCCATGATTTGAGGAGACTGAGAAAATCCATTACTTATTTGGACCAGCTCTAACTGGGATTCGACCGGGATTTGGGTATTGTGAAAAATGGTTTCAAGATAAAAACTCTGCGAGCCTCCAATGGGAATGCGCCGCATTTCCACGCCCCTTCCTTCGCTGTCCCACATTTGATTCATGGAAGCTGTGGAGGAAGGCACTTCAAAACTACCCGGCTGCCCTGCAATGGTCCAATAAGATGAACCGATCCGGGCAAGTCCGTTATTTGTTGCATAGGTTCCTGCGATCGTTCCCCCCGTTGACGTTCCATCTCTTGGCATGGAAAAGTTTTGAATCAAACCGGGAGGTGCCGCGTTGCCGGAGGGAATTATCCATCTTGCGGTGTTAATCATTTCCCGGACCAGGTTCACTTCATAACCTGGGAGCATTTTCCCTTCCTGGATTGCAACCTCATACGCCCTCAAGGCCTGATTCTCAAAATCGTTTAGGTCCGCGTGGGAAGGAAGAGCGCTGCCGGAAGAAATCCTTGTCAAAAGATCATTCGCCTGCTGAAGGAAAGCGCGGCGATAATCCCGAATCAAGGGTGAAAGATCATCGGGCCGTGCGCGGACCAGCGCTACCGGCTCCTCTTCTTGCAAGAGAGCTTGCATTTTTTGCTGAAACTGGGTACCGGTAAGAAGCCGGGCTAATTTTTGAGTTCTTTGAGCTTCAAGAGCTCTGATCTCTGAATCATATTGGCTCCTGAGCGCTTGCATGCTAGGTAAAGTATTGTCGGGCACATTCCGTCCCTGATAAAAACCGGGATACCTTAATCTTCCAAGCCATATATTTTCCAATTCTGAAATTTTATTTTGAATCTGAGTCTCGACAGCTCGGATTTCTCTCCTTAGTTGGACAAAATCTTGAGTGAGACTTTGGTGGGTTTCTCGACTGTACATACTTCCAGCCCCGGCGAGATAGTCAAGGGTAGAGGGGCTGACATCTTCAAAGAGATCGCTCTCCGGCTGGGAATAAAGGTCGATAAGCTGGTTAAGGGTAGTGATTCGGTCTCGTGTGCGAGCTACACCGCCGGGTCCTTCGGAAGTCTCTTCGGCCCAAGCATCATCCAATGAATTTAGAAAATTATTGATGGATTCATAACGCTGGCTCATTTCATTGGTCATGTTATTCCCCGAAAGTATCTGGGTAAAAATTTCATCCAAACCTCTTCGCGCTTCGTCAATACTTGCGACGGGAGGCAGATTTGATGGTAATGGATTGGCGCTTTGTACAACGGCATACTCGTCCTCAATCCATTCGCCGGATTCCAGAAGCTCCAGAGCTTCTTCTATCTCTTCCCGTTCATAGCCTTCCAAACCTGTTCCGGGCATGTCATTCAAAAGACTCTGAATCTCTTCCTCCGGCATACCCATACTTCTGGCCTCATCCACCATTTCAGCAAGAGTAGCGGCGAGTGCTTCGGCGCGGCTGGGTTGTTCGACAGGCGGAATTTCCTCGCCTTCAATATTTTCAAAATTGAGATCAGAAATCTCTTCCGGATCTAAGGTCAATAATGTTTCCGGCACGGGTGACGGTGAAGGAGTGGGTTCCGGCTGGAGCGTTGGCAACGAAACGGTCGGAGTTCCGGGATTTGACGGAAAATTAAGGGTAAATAAGATTTCATCGTTCGGTCCGCGAAACGCGATGGACTTGATTTCACTGCTTGGGCCGTAACTAATAAGAAGAGTTTTAACCGAGGTATTCTGATAGGTCAATGAGACGGCTTGCCAAGGATCTCCCATATTAAGAAGGGCTTTAAGCGAAGAAACATCGATGACAGAGACTCCGGAATTATCAGGAGCAGGTAGCGTCAAATACTCCCCAAAGCTATTAGTCGATAGAGGCCGCTGTCGGTCAAGACGTAACTCGCACCCTCGTGTGCTTGATGCGCTTGTGATGCCATTAGCCTGACAGTTTCCTGCCAAACTAAGATTGGTCACTGCATAGGGAGATGCGTTACCGGAATACATAGAGGTAAGCATAAAAACGAGCCCATTCGTTCTAATGAAATCTTCAAGCGGTTGTTGAATATTTGCATTCGGTGGTATGGATAGTTCCGGTGAAGGCTCGGGCGTCGGATTCGGCGAAGGCTCGGGTTCCGGATTAGAGATCGTACTACCCTCGAGATTAGAATCTTGATCCGGAGGCGGCGCATCAGGATTTGGAGGCGGAACTGGTTCTATTGTTGGCGTTGGAGGACGCGTCCCAGGATATGAAGGACAACCACTCGTAGGACACATTATGGCATAAAGCGGCACTGTCGGTTCCAAAGATAGAGCAAGCGCCAGAAAGAATGCGCAGGTTTTAAATTTGAATTTTTTAAGTTTTAGTTCCATCTCTAAATTAATACTTTTGAAACTCCTTTATTTTTAAGGACAAAAAAATGGCTTTCTTTATCGCCAAATGGAGCATACCCTCCGATTTTTAGTATTACAAATGTGAGACTAGTTAAAGAGTTTGATTGTTATCTTTTGCTAGATTTAACTGTATCCTCGGGACACCCGAGTTCAAGGAGGAAGTGCACCGCCATCATTTTTTCTGTTTTTTCAAGGCTGTGAGGTTCGCCAGGACGTACGAGCGTATCTTTTTCTCTGGGATACGCTCTACCCATTGGGCCGCCTTTTTAAAACTAAATTCCTGCGGGAAGTGGAGCTCCGGGAAAGACCCGAATTGTTTTTTCTTCCGGCTCGACAAGTACAAACTGTCGATCAACGCCTTCTCCGGTTCCGCAATAAGGAAATTTCCCTCCCCCTTATACCAGTCAAAACCATCAAACAAGACCGGGGCGATCTGGTGAACGGAAAAAAAACCGGCCTCGGTGCGAAGCTTGCTTGTATGCGCGGTCGAAGCCAATGTAATCACCTGCGG
The DNA here is from genome assembly GCA_964372875.1 of uncultured bacterium. Lineage (GTDB taxonomy): Bacteria > Omnitrophota > Omnitrophia > Omnitrophales > JACQLI01 > CAYJTB01. The sequence continues at coordinate 13,538 of CAYJTB010000034.1, read as the reverse complement.
GATTTGTTCCACGATTCCATGCAAATGAAGTGCGGTAATGAACGAGACATAGACACGTTGCCTGGGAAATAAATAAGGGATAATTTCAAACCCAGAAATCACCCGAGATCCCGGTTCGGCCCACACGCCCCGGTATATTTTCACGAGCAAGCCCTGTTTGGCTAGGCGGCCGAGGGAGTGAGCAACAGTAGATGCCGATTTTCCGGAGAGCACCGTCAGTTCATGGGTTGTGAAGACAGGCTGTCCTGCTTTTTTAATAAAGGCCATGATATTCCGTGGTTTGCTATTTTTTTCCATGTCTAAACTCTTCCAAAAAATGGGCGGTTTTGAGTTTGATTTCATCCCATGCCACCGGGGATAAATAGGCTTTTTGATCCTCCGCGCCGAGATAAGCCGCCACCGTATCCCGGAACTGGGAAAAGTCGACTAAGAAAATGTTGTCATGCGCGGTTTTAAGGACCTCGTTGCTCAGTTGCATCCGTTCCCTTTCCGATTCCTCATATTGGGAACTTAAGATAAAGAGATCAAAGATATCACGGGCTTGCAACACTGTCCTTTGGGCTAATGCCTGAATTTTTTGAACCGCAGCTGCGGCCGCATTGTAATGCGGGACGAGTAAAGGCGCCATTTTATAAGCGCGCAAGATTTCGCCGGAAATCCGCTCAACGGCGGTAGTTCCCTTCACACCGCGCCTTGAGAATTCTATTTTCGTAAAAAGGTCTTCCCCGCCCGCAGTCAAAAGGTGGATTTTAAACCGCTGCGTGGTTTCGGTCTGTTTGGCCTGAGCGAGATTGGGCGTAACAATCCTTTCAATCCCGAAAGACTTAAGGCTGTTCGCGAACCCCCGGGCCGCGAGGATTTCCATCACGATTTTCTTAACCTTTTCAACCCGGACCCCACTGAGGTCGATGTCTATATCTTCAGAATAACGGAGGCTCTTAAAAAACAGCCTTAAATTGACTCCCCCTTTAAGCACATAGCGGTCCGCCTCCAGCTTTCTCCCGAACCAACGGAGAAACTCCAGGTGAAAGACCTCCCGAATCTGTAAAGGGTTGTATATGGACTTATTCATATTATGAAGTATAGTTGACTTATACATCAATTTCAACTCATAATTTGAATCCTTACTTGCGGACCGTACGCTGAGCGGTAAATCGCCGGGGGCTTTAGAGTCGGTACCGACTCTGCAGATTTAACTGTATCACGAGTCCAATGTTTAAGTGCATCACTTGGCAAGGAGGGTAAAAAGCTTTTGCCTGATTTTCAGGCTCAAAGGCCTCAGATTGATACATTTTTATTTTTTTTAAAAAGCCCGGGGCCCTGTTTGACAACCGGTGAATCAGGGGCTAAGTTTTAACAGGAAATAAAGACAATCAAATGTCCCATAAAAGAAATATCATCCTGGCAGAAAATGACCAACAAATCATAGAATATGTTTCCAAGTTTTTTTCCTTCCTTGGAGAATTTAATTTCCAAAATGTTTCTACGGCCATGGAGCTTTTAGCCGGCGTCAACGCCCTTGAACCCGAGCTTGTGATCGTGGACCTCAATACGACCCGCGTGGATTCCCAACAAATTTTAGGAGACATTAAAAAAAGACATGCTGCAGTAAAAATCCTAGCGATCACCGCAAGGTCAAGGTCCGGAGAAGAAAAACTCCTTAAAAGCCAAGGCGCCGAAGAAGTCATTGCCAAACCCATTGATTTTGATGATCTCAGTAAAAAAATTAAGAAACTTCTCTCCGGTGATCTGTTAGAAGAGGAACCTGTTTATGCCCGTCTTTTAATTGCGGATGATGAAATTGAACTGAGTTGGTTTCTTAAAGAAATTTTTGAGCGGGTCGGCCTTGAAGTCCACACGGCACAGGACGGTGACGAGGCCTTTCATCTTTTTAAAGAAAAGGGATGCAATCTGATTGTTCTCGATTTGAAGATGCCGAAACTGGGCGGCTTAGACTTGATCTCGCTTCTTGAAAAAAGCGTTGATCCGGCTCCCCCTAAAGCGATCTTCATCATGACTGCCGGCCTTGGAGAGACCTTGAGTGAACTCCATCGCCAAACCTACCCTGTTCTGGATAAGCCGTTAGATCTAGAATATTTTAAAGACAGGATCCTTGAGGCCTGCGAAAAACACGGCCTGGCTCTTAAAAAAGAGACGGGTAAGTCACTAAAAGAACCCGATTGATTTTTTCGTGAAGGTTTTCGTAGGTGTGTGGGATTGAAGCGTCGATATAAAGCGTTTCATTGGCGGAAACCCGCATCTCTTTTCTCCAATTCATTCCATGATAAGTAAATAAGATCTCGCCATCCCAAGGTTGAATGCATACCTTGGAACGATCCACAAATTTCCAATACCGTAATTTTTTTCTGGGTTGAATACTCATCACGCCAACAAAAAAATCTCTTTGGCTTGCCCCCAAAGGAGAATAGGCATGGACCGTAAAACCCTTTTCGAGCTCAAACGAGACAGACCAACGCTGGGCTACGGTCGTCTTAAAAAGATTGCCTATGGATTCTCCGCGCGCCAAGAGCAAAAGATCATTGAGCGTGGTTTTGAGCGCACTCGCAATTCTTTCGAGGTTGGGAAACGACGGGTTTCGGGTGGAATAGTTTTCGATGCTATGAAGCGTCTGCTTCTTGACACCGCTTAGTTCAGAGAGTTTTTCAAGTGAGAGCCCGGCCTCCCCTCGAAGGCTGCGGATGGCCTTGGCAAAATCGGGGGCCTCCCCGGTAGGCTCATTTTTTTCAAGTACCTCCTTTTCGAGGTGATATTCCTTTTGAATTCTTTCTTTATTTTCCTGCTTTAGCTTTTTTCCTATTTCCTGGTACATGAGTCTTTTTATCCCCGTATTGCCAAAAGATTCTTTGAGGCCGCGAATACCTCTTCAAATTTTCTTCCCAGCTCTTAACTATCATAAAGCTAACATCTTAGAGACGTGTTGTCAAATCCGACGAAACGTATGCTATTAGAAAGTTGCGGGGGGCCTCCTTGCCGGCCCTTTTTGTACTGGTTACAGTCAGTAGTGGGTAGAGAGAAAGGGTGAACAAAATGAACAAGACGGAGGGAGTAAAAAACATGAAGGTCAGAGGAAGAAAGGGAACGATTCTGGTAGAGACGGCCTTTGTGATGCCGATTCTTCTTGTTCTCTTCTTAGGGATCTTTGAGTTTGGCCGGATCCTCATGATCAAACAAATGATCACGAATGCCGCCCGCGAAAGCGCCCGGGTTGCCGCCATTAACTTAGACGATTCAGGAGCGCTCGCGTCCGCCGAGACGGTTGCCCAGGATTATCTCACCCGTTGCAATGTGGATCTTTCGCAAACAACGGTCAATCCTGTTTTTTCTACCGTGAACGGGGCGAATGCCGTGCAAGTTACGATTCGTTACAACTACGCCACCGCCTTGAACCGGTGGGTGCCGGGAATTCCCGAAACCCTTGATTTGACTTCTCGCGCCGTCATGAGGAGGGAGGCCTAAGTGAAAAACGAAAAAGGATTCATCTTTATCTGGATGGGCATCTCACTTTTCCTCATTCTTACTTTTTTTGCCCTCGTGGCCGATTTGGGACGGATTTTTGTGACCAAGGCAGAATTGCAAAACGCCTCGGATGCCGCCGCTTTGGCAGCCACGATTGATATTCCGAGCGGTACCGCCACGGCTCAACAAAAGGCCCTTGATTTTGGACAGTCTCACTGGGTGGTTGACTCCAATATTTCTATCGCTTCGGGCGATGTTCAATTTGGGAATTTTAATTTTTCAAACAACAACCTTCAGATCGGAGCCACGCCCGTGAATGGCGTCCAGGTCAAGGCCCGGCGAGTGACAGGTGCGCCCTCCGGGCCTCTCCCCCTCTTTTTTGCCAGACTCTTTGGCAGAAATTCATCCAATGTGGAGGCCACTTCCCAGGCTGTGCTGGACCAACACGTCGTGGGGGTTACCGGAAAAAACAGGTTAATTCCCTATTCGGTGATCAACTTTGTGGTGGATCAAAATTTGGATGGCCAGTACGACCTTGGAACAGTCATCGATATTCACCCCCGAATGGACGCGCCAGGTAATTTTGGTTTTCTCAATCTCGATGGCGGCCCGAGCGGCGTGCCAGAAATCAGACAATACATTGAAGAAGGTTATGATCGTGATTTTATCATCCCTCCCGGGGGATCCCTTCCGGTGAGTGGCAGCACAGGTATTAATGGAGGTTCTTTGATTAATTCGTTTCAAGACATCATCGGACAGATTGTCTTTATGCCTGTTCATAACAGGGTGGATTATCAAGGAAGCAATGCGATTTTTAATGTCATCGGCATCTTAGCTGTGCGTATTCAAAGCGTAAAACTCACGGGCGCTCTGAAGAATCGATACATCCGTGCAGAGATTATCTACTTCGCTTCATCGGTTTTAGTGGTCAATCCCGAGGCACCCGTGAATAACAGCGTGGCGAAACCACGCCTTGTGGCCTAAAAGGGGGGTGAAAAAAACAATGAAGAATTTAATGAGCCTTCGAAACGAAAAGGGACAGACGATGGTTGAGTATGGACTTTTGATCGCGCTGATCTCCATCGCTGTGATTGCGGTCCTCGTCGTTCTTGGACCCCATATCGCAGCGTTCTTTCAAAGCGTTGACACGCAGTTGGCGGCAGTTCCAGCACCGTAAAAAGGATGGGCTTGGCCGGGAGGCGCTACGAGCCTCCCGGTCGGGGCAAAAAGGGGAAATAAAATGGGAAATTTAAAGAAATATTTTTCAGTGGTTTTGGCCTTCGGTTTTGCGACCTTATCGAGCGTTAGCATTTATCAGTACTTAAAAAGCAGAGAAAGCCTTTCCATCGCCACCGTGGAAACCACTCAGCCGGTGGTGATTGCGAAACGAGATATTACACCGGGTGCGCGCTTAACCGCCGAGGACATGGCAGTCCAGAACTGGCCCAAGCAAATTACCGGAGGGCAATATTTTACGAATCCCAAACAACTCATCGGCCGCACGCTTCGCACCAGCGTGATCACGGATGAGCCGCTGACATCTTCCAAACTCATGCAAGAAGGAGAAAACTTCGCTTCTCTCATTCCTTCCGATATGCGGGGCGTGACCATCACCATTCGCCGCTCCGAGGCCCTGACTAAACTCTTGGAACGGGGAAGTGTGGTGGATGTCATTGCCTTGTTGGAAGAAGGAAAAGACAACATAACTCCCAAGGTGATCGCCCAAGCAGTTCGGGTTCTTGCAATCAATGATCGGGGCAGCCTCCTCAATCCCGAAAAGGGAGCCAAACAAATGGAGGTCACGTTGATGGTTACCCCAAAAGATGCTCAGTGGATTGTGATGGCCATGAATAAAGGAATCCTGGAGCTGGTGCTGCGCAATGAAAGGAAAGAACTATGAAAGAAAAAGAAGATCAAACCATTTTAGTGATCGAGGACAAGGAAGGAAAACTTTTCGAGGATCTTCTCCATCTTAAGACCGGCTGCAAAGTTGAAAGAGTGGATTTCTTAGAAGCCCCTCAAGCCCTGAAGCTCCGTCCTCCTCATCTTGTCATTTTTAATCTCGATCATCAAAAAGAAGAGGCGAAAAAGATTCTTAAATCATTCGGAGCAGCACTCCCTGAGACTTTCTGGGCGATCACTTCAATGGAGGTAACGACGGAAGAGCTTGTGGATTTTTTCCGGTTGGGTGCGGCCGACTATCTTCCTCAACCGTTTTGCGAACGTGAGGCGCAAGACTTCTTTCGGCGAATGGATCATCTTAAGATCAAAAAAATATTCGAACCGAAGCAGGAGAATCACCGGATGATCAGTGTTTTCTCAAGTAAAGGCGGCGTGGGCGTTAGTTTTCTTGCAGCCAATCTTGCTGTCTCGATGGCACAAAAAAAGGGGGGACGTATTCTTTTAGCCGATTGGGTCTTCCAACACGGCAATCTTTCGGATCTCCTCGATATGGATCCTTCTTTTACTTTTGTGGATCTGATGCAATCGATGGAAAGGCTGGATGAGAAGTTTTTGGAAAATTCCCTGCCCAAGCACCGATCCGGAGTTTTTCTTCTTGCCCGGCCAAAAAATCCTGAGGACGCTGAACGCCTATCCGGGCAGGAACTTGGACCCGTCCTGAAGCAATTAAAAAACTTCTTTGACTGTATTGTTTTTGACGCGGGTCACGAATTCAACAACGCCTCGATCGCCTGTCTGGATCTCTCAGAGTTCGTCTTGCCCGTCACGACGCCGGAACTGGCGAGCCTCTGCAACACCCGGCATGCTTTACAAACGTTTGAGAAATTAGGCTACGGCAAAGAAAAAGTAAAACTCATCTTAAATCGCTGGCATATGAAAGGCGAAATTGATGAATCAACGATTGAAAAAAATATTTGCTATCCTATTTTTCATAAATTTGGAGACGACCCGGAACCGGTCCTTTCTTCCATGAACCGCGGAATTCCCTTTGTAGAATTGGAAAAACATTCCAAGCTCAAAAAATCTTTTGAGCAATTGACGCAAGAACTTTCCCCTCTCACGGTTCCGGTGAATTAGATGGCCCTCCTCGAAAGGTTAAGACAGACAGAAGGTTCAAAGAAAAAACCTGAGGGCGAATCGAACGAAAGACAGCGCCAGCAATATCAAGAATTCAAAACCAAACTGCATCGTGAACTCATCCAGCGTATTGATCTTGCCAATCTTTTCAAGCTCGAACCGGAAAAGGGCCGGGAAGAAATCAGAAAAATTCTCGGATTGCTTATGGGCGAGATCAAAATGCCTATCAATAGTCTTGAAGAAAAAAAACTTCTCCAAGAAGTTGAAGACGAAACCTTTGGCCTGGGGCCCTTGGAACCTCTTTTGACCGATCCTGGCCTGAGCGACATTCTTGTGAATCATGCCAAACAGGTCTACATTGAACGATTTGGAAAACTGGAATTAACCGACGTGGTTTTCCGGGATGAAGCCCATCTCAGACAAATTATCGACCGGATCGTCTCTCGCGTGGGCAGGCGTATCGATGAATCGCAGCCCATGGTCGATGCCCGTCTGCCGGATGGCTCACGGGTCAATGCCATCATTCCCCCGCTTGCCTTGAATGGATCGAGTCTTTCGATCCGGCGCTTCAGAAAAGATCCTTTTAAGATGAAAGACCTTATCGGTTTCGGCACGCTCACCCAAGAAATTGCGCAGCTCCTTCAATTGATCGTGAAGGCAAAACTGAATCTTTTGATCTCGGGAGGAACCGGTTCAGGGAAGACCACTCTCCTTAACATCCTTTCGGGATCTATCCCACCCAGCGAACGCATTGTTACCATCGAAGACGCGGCAGAACTTCAGCTTCAACAAAGCCACGTCGTACGCCTTGAGACTCGCCCTATCAATCTGGAGGGAAAAGGAGAGATCAGGCAAAGGGACCTTGTGAAAAATGCTTTGCGGATGCGGCCTGACCGGATTGTCATCGGAGAAGTGCGCGGCGCAGAAGCGCTCGACATGCTGCAAGCCATGAATACGGGCCATGAAGGATCGCTTACGACCATTCATGCCAATACCCCCCGTGATGCGCTTTACCGGCTTGAAACCATGATCCTGATGGCTGAAAGCAATCTTGTTGAATGGGCCATCAATCGGCAGATCGCCTCCGCGATCGATGTCATCATTCAGGCAAACCGAATGAATGACGGCGTGAGACGCGTGGTCAGTATTTCTGAGGTCACGGGTATGGAAGGTGACGTGATTGCCATGCATGAGATCGTTGCCTTTAAACCCCGAGGCGTTACCGCGGAAGGAAAGGTTGTCGGAGATTTCGAATTCACAGGAATCCGGCCGCGTTTTCTAGACCGTTTAAAATCAGCGGGGCTTCTCCAAGGAAACCCGCTGCCTATCTTTAACGAGGTCATCAAACAATGATCCTGTTAGGTTGTGTTTTTCTTTTTTTAGCAACTTTTTTTCTCACGGTTTCGTTTGCTGCTCCCTCTCGGGTTGAAACGGATGTCACTCGCCGAATAAAAAAACGCCTTCACGAGCCTTACCTTGCGTCCCAAACCATCCAACTCGAGCGAAAGGACCGATTGAGTGACCTTCCCCTCTTCGACAAAATTCTCCACCATTTGCAATGGATCGGCAGGTTTCAAATTTATATCCGCCAGTCCGCTCTTCCCATTTCCACAGGCGCCTTTTTTCTCATCTCACTTCTTTTGGCCTTAACATCTTTTTTGCTCTGCTTTCTATTTTCACTAGGAGGACCCGTTTCATTTTTTCTTTCTCTGGGTACGGCCAGTCTTCCTTGGGTGGTGGTCCGTTTTAGGCGGGGCCAAAGATTCAAACGATTTTCCGCAGGCTTTCCTGACGCGATCTCAAGAATGGCGAGTTCGCTTCGCGCGGGCTACAGCATTCAGATGGCCTTTGAGGCGCTCGTTGAAGACACGGCAACGGTCATCGCTGAGGAATTCAAATTTGTGGTCCGGCAAATGGAATTGGGGCAAAATTTCGAAGAGGCGCTTAAAAAGATGCTTGAAAGAATGGACACCCCCGAATTGCGTCTTTTCATTTCCTCTGTCATTCTCCAAAGAGAAAGCGGGGGCAATTTATCAGAACTTCTTGATAATCTCGAAGCGACTATTCGCAGCCGTTTCGATCTTCAGCGCGAACTAAGTGCGGCCTCGGCGCAGGGGAAACTTTCTGGGATGGTGCTTAGTTTCCTTCCCATCTTTGTCGGTTTTTTTGTTTTTTTAATTCATCCGGATTACACGGTCTTTTTTTTCAAAGATCCGGTAGGAAAAAATTTGTTGCGGCTTTGTGTGATAGGTCAGATTTTGGGTTTTTGGACCATTCGAAAGATCATCTGTTTTAATATGTAAAGGAGGATACTTTGGCAACGGCTGCCATTTTTGTCTTTTGGACAAGTTTTTTTGCGGTCCTTTCGGTTAAAGACTGGTGGGAAAGGAAAACGAATTCTTTAGATTCCCGCCTCGCCCGCATTTTTGGGGCCAGAGAAGAAACGCTTGAAGAAGAGTTGCTTCTCCCCGCTTCCGGTCCCCTGAAAGGAAAACAACTTCAAAATATCCTTGCCATGGCGGGCCTCAGAAGAAAAAGTGATTTGCATAAAATTGTGTGGTTAAAACGGATTTCAACCGGCGTTTCCATTCTGTTTGCCGCGGCCCTTTTTTTGATTGACCTTCCCATTGGAAAAATTGTAGTGCTCGGCAGTTTTTTTTGTTTTGTTTCCATCCTCATCCCCAGGTTTTGGATTTACCGCAGCATCTTCAAACGACGCAAAGAAATCGAAAGGTCGCTTCCGGATGCCCTTGATCTTTTTATCCTTTGCCTGGAGGCCGGGCTTTCCTTTGATGCGGCCCTCGTGCGCGTGTCCAAAGAAATGAGAAGGGTATCGTCACATTTAAGTCGTGAACTGACTTTCGCTCATCAGGAAATTCTGGTCGGAAGGTCCAAAGAGGAGGCTCTCAAAAATCTAGCTAAGCGCTCAGGCGTTGAAGAGATGAGTATTTTGGCCGGCGCCATCCTTCAATCCATCAAACTCGGAACCAACCTGGTGAAGACGCTCAAGATCCAAGCGGATGTGATGCGGAAAAAAAGAAGAGAGCACGTCCGCGCTGAAATCTTAAAAACTCCTGTGAAGCTTATCTTTCCGCTTCTGTTGTTTATTTTTCCCACTCTCTTGATTGTGATCTTGGCGCCCAGTCTTGTGGAAATTTTTCGCCACCTGAATGAAGTGGGGCCAAAATAAATGCAAGTCTTTGATTTATCAAAAAGCAAAACCATCGCCGGACACATCAAAGTGCCCAAAGGATTTTTAGGGAGATTTCGTGGTCTGATCGGAAGCGCTCCGCTTCAAGAAGGCGAAGCGCTTTGGATCCCTCATTGCCAGGGAATTCATACGTTTGGAATGGGTTATTCCATCGATGTGGTCTATCTTAATGCCGAGATGAAAATCGTAAGGTGTGTCGAAGATATGAGGCCCTATTCTTTCGGGCCTATTTCTTTTCAGGCCGCTTCTGTTCTTGAACTTCCAGCCGGATCGATTCGAAAACTAAAAATCAAAACCGGGGATTTCTTGCTCTTTGTAGAGGATCTTCCCTAACGCTCTTCTTGATCATGGAAAAAGACCCAAGATTTCGTGCGTATCTCTTTGGCCAGGGCCGCCAGGTAGAAATCTGAAGTCACCTTGCCCATATTCCAAATTTCAAGCGCCGCCTTGGATTTACTCTTTTGTTCCTCTTGCGCCTTTTGCATCACACGTTTTCCAAGCTCTGACATATCCAAATAATCATAAGGGGTAATAAAAATAAGCCTATCCCCGGCCTCTACCGCAAGACCTTCATCAACAGATTTAAGACTAAGAAATTTCGCTCCCCTTTTGGCAGCACTGGCCGCCATTTCCGCCTCGTAAAGGATCTTGCGGGCATCCAAAACGGATTTTGATTGGGTCGCTCGTTTGAAAATTTGTTCCTTGTCCTTGACTTCTTTTAATTGCTCCAGATAAAAACGAAGGTAAGTCACCTCGCGCGGTGAGTAATAAGAATGGTTAAGAAGCTTTCGGATGGATTCGAGTTCAAACCCTAATTGAAGCAGCGCCATCTCGTTGGCTTCATAGAGATCCGAGCGGCCGTTATCATTGACGAATTGATCGGCTGCGGCGTTGACCCCGCTCACCGTCACCGCAATCGAAACAAGGCCCGCGATGGGGAGCAAAATTTTTCCTATAATTACGGCCCCTTTTCCTCCGAGTCTCGCCTTCGCCATTTTCTCCAAGATTTCCTGGAGATAAGGGTTCGAAGTATAAACATCAACGCCTAGGTCTTTGGCAAGTTCGCGCTCCGAACTGCCCAGGACTTTTTCACCGAAAGAAGTTTTCTCACCTTCTTCTTTATCCTGAAACGCACCGCCGATTTTCCCGCCGAGTTTACCTGCGGATTTACCGATCCCTTTTCCGGAGCGAACCGGATGAATAAACAAATTCACAAAACCTTTTCCGGTGGCGATCACGGAGTCGCCGGCTCCTTTGCCGAATCCGCTCCCAAGTTCGCCACGATTGATTTTTTCAATCACCACAATCTCGCGAAGCAATTTTTGGAGCTCCACCAAACCTTCCACCTTATAAGGCGCATGAGGTGCGGTGATGCTCGATTCAAGAAAACCGGGTTCCTTCGAAGAGGGCTCTAGGGAATTGATCTGATAAAAATCGGATCGGAGCGATGGGAAACTTTTTGGGGGATCAAGGTCTTCTAAGGTGATACCGGCCGAAAGAAAACCTGGAAGAAGTACCATGATGAGAGTAAGGACAGAGGTTTTTTGCATGCCTCTATCATACGCAAAGTGGTTTAGGCTGCAATTGCAAAAACAAGCTGAGAGAGGTACTGGTGTTCGATGGCGGCCAGAAGCTCCCGCGTGGGAATAATAAAACCGTCTTTTTCAATAAAGCCGTCTCCGGTTTGGTAGCCTTTTTGCGCAAAAAGCAGTGTCGAGGCAATGACGCCGGTTTCCTTCTCGAGCGGTTTAAAAAATTTGATTCCAGAAAGAGCTTCACGGCTTAGTCCTTGGCGCGGGTCTTTGGATCCCGCTTTCGAAAGATGAATGCTGAGACTTTTTGGAAGCGCAAATTTCCGGTAAGCTGAATCGGCATTCGCTGAGGTACGAAAAACATTTTCTAATTTGAAAATCGAATTAAGCACGGGGGTTGTCTTGAAATTTTCTTTTGTCTCGTAAACCACAAGCCGCGCCTCGCTCCGGTTCATATAGAGCGTCTTAAAAAGCTCCTCCTGCTGTGCGGGTAAAAGCCTTCCCAAATCCTCCGCCCGCATAAAAATTGTTCCCTTTGAATTGATGTCTTCAATCATCTTGAAAAGATTCCCCAGCCGAAGTTCGGGTCGCGGATTTTTTATGGGCAAAAACATACCATCCTTATCACGGCGAAAAGCCTGAGACTTATCAGTTTTTGAAACAATTTTATCTAAAGTAAAAGTTTCATATCTAAAAGCTGTGGGATTAAAGGGAAGTTTTTCTTCCTGGTTTTCCGTCCGCACCTCCCCCCGGGCCTGAGGGCCCTTGGGGCCGAAGATGGCCCTTCGACGCGGCTCTTTCAAGCCTTGCGGTTCGACAGACTCATCACCCCGAGCACCGTCAAGGGGCTCAGGGCTGAACCTGTCGAAGCCCACGGCGCGGGAAAGAACCGTAGATTTATTTTTATTAAAATTAAAATTGCTAAAAAATGAATTGACATCGCCTCCTTCGCGTCGTACACTGTCTCGCTTATGACGAAGCCGCCCAAGAAAGGCCCTGAATACTCCAGAGAGCGAGAATGGGGTGTCATTCTCGAAGATCTTCAAAGCCAGTTTCGCGTCTTCGGCGAAGGTTTGGCCGGAGTTCGAGAGGATTTGACGGACGTGCGTAAAGATATGCAGGATGTCCGTGAAGATATACAGGATGTTCGTGAAGATATGAAAGGACTTAAAGAAAAGGTTGGAGAGATAGCGGTCGACATTTCCGGAATAAAATCCTTCCTCCGGCCTCTTGCCGCTGAAGTCTCCGACCACGCCCGCCGCCTCACGATTTTGGAAAAAAGTCGATAGTTCCTTTATTCCCGCCCGCACCTCGGCCCTCGCCTGATCGGGCGAGGACTGAGTAGTACCCGAATCGGTCGGATTCGGGTGCACCTCGGCACGCAGCTGATCGGCTGCGTACTGAGTAGTACCCGAATCGGTCGGATTCGGGTGCGCCTCGGCCCTGGGGCCGGAAGTAACGGTCCAATCCTCGAAACGTATCGCAAGGGGCGGCGAAGATTTTTCACCTTCTTGAAGCAAGATATCCAGGACATAATGACCGTCTTTTTCTTTCAACACCAAATGATCAAAAAGCCCGGTGCCGTCTTGATTTTTTGCGATCTTGATTTCAAAGAGTCCGCCCGTCGCCAGAGGATTGACCTTGATATGTTCGCCTCCTTTTTCCACAAGGAAAGTGTGAGATTTTTCTTCGCCCAATTTACCTATCGCCAGTCCTGTGACATCTTTATCAGAATCAAATGAGGCTAGAATTTCAAAAGGCGGCAGCGAAAATAATGCGGTTTGGCTCATCAAAGCATCAGCGTCTGAACCCCAATCTTGGAATTCCTTTTTCAAATCCTCTTTTAAATCATACGAAGACCGATGTGTGCCTGGCCGGTCAGTCAAGCGTGCCCTCATCCCCGATTGGGCCGGCGGCGGCGTTGCAGTATTTTGAAAAAAATTCGTCGCTTCCTGAATCGCTTCTTCAAATGGAAAGGATTGCCGGCCGATGCCGTATTTTTCAAGCGTCCGGGCGGCTATTTCACGGATAACGTTGAGATCTTTGAGTTGGTCCGCTTCTTTTTCTGAAATTTTACGCAAATGACCCCTTTCCATGATTTTAATCTTCCCAAGTTCTGTCATGCGCAAATGTTGAGTGCCGACTTCATTGGCGATTGATGATTCTGCATTTGGAAGAGCCCACCCTTGCGCGGCCAGAAAAAGAATGATTCCGGCAAATTGTGTCGTAAAAATCTTGGCGGCATCCGGTATTCTCTGAAAATATTCTTTAAGAGGTAT
>CAYJTB010000033.1:11814-22011 GCA_964372875.1 uncultured bacterium | reverse complement strand
TTAATCACCTTGTGAGGAACGCCGCGCGGAACAAAAACGCTGGACCCCGGACTAATTTCAAGACGCTTATCGCCCATCACAAAGGTACCCTTTCCTTTTAAACAAATCGCCCACAAGTCGTGAGTCTGATGGGAATGAAAAGGTTCTTCCTTTTTGACAATCACGAGATGATGAGTGGAAAGCGGATTTTTTGAAAGCGTCACGACTTTGATATTTTCAAATTTCTCTTTTTCAATCTGAGCCACCCGGTCGAGCAAGGAAATGGGCTGTTCTTTTGAAACCGAAGGATCGTAATAAAGGTAACGGCTGCCTGCGGAAGCGCACCCGGCCAGCCATCCGGCCAGAACCAGCGCCGTTGGGATTCGGAAAAAAAGTTTACTTTTCATGGGATTTATTTTTGTCAGGAGTACAAGTATCCGGTGTTTTGCACGGGGAAGGCCCGCAGGTACCGCCGGATGAGGGCGGCGTATCCTTTTTATTTTTATCTTTATTTTTATCTTTATCCTTGATTTCCTTTTTATCTTTACTTGCGGATTCTTGATAACTTTTGGATCGGTAATCGGTCTGGTAAAACCCTGCGCCTTTAAAAATCAAACCCGCGCCCCCCGTAATCACGCGTCGCACCGAACGCTTTTTACACTTCGGGCATTCCTTTATAGCCTTTGCAGTGATGGGCTGAAACTGTTCAAACCCATGATCGCAGCCGTCGCAATGGTATTCGTAGGTTGGCATTATTTCGACAAAAGACCTTTCAGTTCTTTTAAGAAATGGTTGATGTCTTTGAACTGCCTGTAGACCGAGGCGAAACGCACATAGGCCACTTGGTCAAGCTTGATGAGTTCATCCATGATAAATTCGCCCACCACCGAAGACGGAACTTCCTTCTCATATTTTTCATCCAGCATTTTTTCAAGATCGTCGATGACTTTTTCCTGCGCCTCGCGCGAGATCGGTCTTTTTTCGCAGGCCTTTTGTACCCCGGCCAGGACCTTGGCTCGGTCGTAGAGCTCGCGGCGTTGGTCTTTTTTGATCACAAGGAGAGGTACTTCTTCAACGCGCTCATAAGTGGTAAACCGGCGTTCGCATTTAAGACACTCGCGCCGGCGGCGGATCGTGACCCCATCGACGGTTTCACGCGAATCAATGACCTTGTCTTCGGTTTTTTTACAGTAAGGACAACGCATATTAACTTACACCGTCACAACAGTTCCGGATAAAGTGGAAATTTCTTGGTCAGTTCTTCAACGCCTTTACGGACCTGCGCTAGATTGGGTTCACTGGCCGGGTCTTTAAGCGTCTGGGCGATCAGTTCGGCAATCCGTTTCATCTCTGTTTCTTTCATCCCGCGTGTGGTCACAGCCGGGGTTCCCAGGCGAACGCCCGAAGGATTGAAGGCCGAGCCTTTATCAAAGGGAATCATATTTTTATTCACGGTGATCTTCACCTGGTCCAAAACAATTTGACACTCTTTACCGTTGGTGCCTTTGACCGAGACATCGACCAGCATCAAATGATTGTCCGTGCCGCCTGAAACAATCCTAAAACCCTGGGCGGCCATCGCAGCGGCGAGCGCTTTGGCATTCGCCACAATCTGGCGCGCATAGGTTTTAAATTCTTCAGTCATTGCTTCTTTTAAGGCCACGGCTTTCGCTGCGATCACATGCTGAAGGGGCCCGCCTTGAATTCCAGGGAAAACCGTTTGATCGAGGACCTTGGCGTATTTTTCTTTGGCAAGGATGAGTCCCGCGCGCGGGCCGCGAAGTGTTTTGTGAGTGGTTGTCGTGACGACATCCGAATGAGGGACCGGCGTGGGGTGAACCCCTGCG
The DNA here is from genome assembly GCA_964372875.1 of uncultured bacterium. Lineage (GTDB taxonomy): Bacteria > Omnitrophota > Omnitrophia > Omnitrophales > JACQLI01 > CAYJTB01. The sequence continues at coordinate 20,185 of CAYJTB010000033.1, read as the reverse complement.
GCGACAAGGCCTGCAAAATGGGCCATGTCGACCATGAGAAGGGCGCCCACTTTATCTGCGATCTTACGCGCCCGCGCGAAATCAAAACTCCTGGGATAAGCGGAGGCCCCCATCAAAATCATCTTGGGTTTGTTTTGGGCGGCAAGGCGTTCGATCTCATCATAATCAATCTGTTCATTTTTGGGATTCACGCCGTAAGGAATAATGGTGTAGTATTTGCCGGAAAAATTCATCTTATGGCCGTGAGAGAGATGGCCTCCGTGCGAAAGATCCATGGCCAGGATCTTGTCCCCCATTTCAAGAAGCGCCATGAAGACGGCAATGTTGGCAGAAGTTCCTGAGTGGGGCTGGACGTTGGCGTATTCCGCACCGAAGAGTTTTTTAGCACGCTCGATGGCCAGCGTTTCAATCACGTCGACATTTTCACAGCCGCCGTACCAGCGCTTGCCGGGATAACCTTCCGCGTATTTATTGGTAAGGACCGAGCCCGCGGCCTCTAAAACGGCCAGTGATGTAAAATTTTCGCTGGCGATCAATTCCAAATTATTATTTTGGCGGTGGATTTCTTTTTGGATCGCCTCGTAAACCTCGGGGTCTTCCGTTTGTAACGCCGTCTGATTCCCTTTCATCCCGTTCGACCTCCTGACTGTATCTTTTGATTTCACTTCCATGGCTATGACTCCGCCTCCGCTTTACTAAGATATAAACTTGGTACACTTAAAGGTCTAACGGGATTCATAGCGGGTGATTTTGCTGATACGCCTTGCATGCCTTCCTCCTTCAAAAGATGTTTGAAGCCACGTGTTGACAATTTTTTTTACCTCAGACGGCTTAATAAAACCGGAACCCAGAATGAGCACATTCGAATTGTTATGGGCGCGGGAGAGCCGGGCCTGCTCCGTGTTTTGAACCAACGCGGCGCGTACCCCTTTGACTTTGTTAGCCGCAATGGCGCTTCCGATTCCGGAGTGACAAACTCCGATGGCCCATTTCGCCTTTCCTTCGTGCACCGCACTCGCCGCTTTGATTATAAAATCGGGGTAATCGCACTGCTCCGCGGAATGCGTCCCGAAATCGATCACTTGATAAGGACCGGCTTCCAACAAGGCTTTGATTTTTTCTTTCATTTCAAAACCCCGGTGGTCTGCAGCCAAGGCCACTTTCGTTTTATTTGACAATGAGGTCCCACTCCCTTTTTAATTTTTTTTCGATATCGTTGACCGCATCTTCATACATCGGAATCCCCTGGCCGATCGGGTCTTTGACATCCAGCACTTTGATTTTATCTTTGATCCCCGGAACGAGACCCACCAAAAAATCGTAATGCTCCTTCGCCATGGCAAGAACCAAATCTGCATCGAGGAGTTCTTCACGGCGGCAGGAACGGCTGCGGTGGCCTGAGATATCGATCTCTCTATTTTTCATTACAAGGACTGCTTCGGGGGTAGCCATGCCACCGTCCCGGGCAAGAATCCCGCTCGTGGTCACTTCAATTTCTTGGTCGAGGCGTTTACGCCGTAATTCATTGAGCAAGAGTCCCCAGGCCATGGGTGAGCGGCAGGAATTTCCGGTGCAGATAATTTCGATTTTTTTCCGGGGGATCTTTCCGGCTTGAACCTCTTCAATCGCAGCACGGACGGAACCCGCCTCCGCGCCTTCTCTTAATAGGGTAGGAACGGATGGGGTTGTATCCGCCACCGTAGAATCTTTCCCGAGTTCACACGGACCCGCGTCTATCAGGTAATCAATCTTTGACCCCAAGTTTTTCATCACCTCTTCCGCGGTCCGGGGAGACGGCTCGCCTGAGAGATTCGCACTGGTGGCGACAAAGGGCTCCCCTGAGGAAACGATGAGGGTGGTTGCGCATAAATTCCGCGGAAAACGGATCCCCGCTTTTTCTCCCCGCTCTGTTTGCACGATCAAGGTGACCGGACCCGGCCAAAACTTTTTTGAAAGATACCGGAACGCGGGGGTGCGGATGACTTTCAAATGAATAAGCTGATCCCAATCTCCGATGTGATAAGCAAAGGGTTTCGTCTTATCCCTTCCTTTAATGGCGTAAAGCCGGTCCACGGCCTCGGTGCGGGAAGCGGGCACACCGATTCCATAAACGGTTTCTGTGGGAAAGGCAACGATTTTACCGGAACGGGCCTGCTGGGCTACATCGCGGATAAGGCGAAAGTTAGGATCAGCGTGGTCAAATCGGACAACCGTGGGATTCACTTAACGGGACTGTTCTTTTTTTAACTTTTTATTCTTCTCACGGACGCCGGCGGCGAGTTTTTCTTTAAAGGCCTGTAATTTCTTAGAAAGCGTTGTGTCATTAACCGCGAGGATCTGTGCGGCAAGGATCCCTGCGTTGCGCGCCCCTGATTTTCCGATCGCAACGGTGGCCACCGGAATTCCTGCGGGCATTTGCACGGTCGCGAGAAGTGAGTCTAAACCGCCTAGAGGGGTTGAATTAATAGGGATGCCGATCACAGGCAGCGTGGTCTGCGCAGCCACCGTTCCTGCCAAATGCGCCGCCCCGCCCGCGCCGCAGATAAAAACTTGAAAGCCCCGGGCTTTTGCCTCTCTTACATATTTGACGACATCTTCGGGGCTCCGGTGGGCGGAGAGGATATTCATTTCATAGGAGATGCCGAACTCTTTGAGGGCGCCGGCTGCCTCGTTCATGATCTCAACATCCGAATCACTTCCCATTAAGATAGCGACCAAGGCGTTTTTCATTAGGACTTCACACTTTCCAAGGCGCGGCGGCCGATATCTTTACGGAATTGTGCGCCTTCAAAACGGATTTGATAGACCGCCTGGTAAGTTTTCTCTTGGGCGGCCTTGAGTGTCGCACCCAGTGTCGTGACCGAGAGGACACGGCCTCCTGCCGTGACAAATTCTCCCTTATCATTGCGGTCCGTTCCCGCGTGACAAATAAAAACATCTTCCCTGACTTTTAAAAGTTCGAGGCCTGAGATGGGAATCCCTTTGGTAGAGCCGGCAGGGTAACCCGGCGAGGCCATCACCACACTGAGCGAATAGCCTTCATCCCATTCCAACGGATTTTGCGGGAATCTGCCTTGAGAAATTTCTAAAAAATAAGGGAGCAGATCGGATTTAAGCCGCGGCAAAATGGCTTGGGTTTCGGGATCGCCAAAGCGGGCGTTGTATTCTAAGACATAGGGACCATTTTTAGTCAGCATGAGACCCGCGTACAAAATCCCCCGGAAGGGATTGCCCTCGCGGTTCAAAGTTTTCAAAATCGGACGGATGGTTTTATCCAGGACCTTTTGAAAACTTTCTTTGGAAAGAAAAGGGCAAGGCGAATAAGCCCCCATTCCCCCGGTGTTGGGTCCGCGGTCCATATCCAGAAGCCGTTTGTGGTCTTGCGCACTGGCAAGCGGAATAAAATTTTCACCGTCCGCCATCACCAACACAGAGACCTCTTCTCCCTCGAGCCGTTCTTCAATTAAAACGCGCGAGCCGGAAGCGCCCAAACTTTTATTTTCCATAAAATCCGTGACGGCCTGGACCGCTTCTTGGGAAGAAGAAGCCACGACCACACCTTTGCCGGCCGCGAGCCCGTCGGCTTTGATGACAAAAGGCGGTTCGGATTCGATCACATAATGTTTTGCCTCAGCGGCATGGTCAAAAATTTTAAATTCCGCGGTGGGAACGCCGGCGCGGACCATGAGTTCTTTGGAAAAAATTTTGCTGGATTCGATTTGAGCGGCCGCCTGGGTGGGGCCGAAGATCTTGAGTCCATCGGCAACAAAGCGGTCGACGATCCCCTTGGCAAGCGGGCCTTCAGGGCCTACCACCGTGAGATCGATTTCTTTTTCTTTGGCAAACCGCAGCAGGCCTTCGATATCCTCTGCCTGGATGGGCACGCATTCCGCGATTTCCGCGATGCCGGCATTTCCGGGAGCTACATATAAGGAAGACAGAAAGGGGCTTTGCTTGATTTTGGACGCAAGCGCGTGTTCCCGGCCGCCCGAGCCTACCAGAAGGACTTTCATATGACCTGAACCGACTTTCCTCGGATCACTTCCCCAATTTCCCAACTTGAGATCCCAAATCGTTTAAGAATTCGCTGCGTCTGGAAAATCTTCTTTTTTTCTAAAATAAAAACCATTCCGATCCCCATATTGAAGGTTCGGAACATTTCCTGGTGGGATATGTTACCACGTTCACGCACAACATCAAAGAGCTTCGGCCGCGGCCAGCGGGTGGATCGGACGAGCGCAGTGAGACCCGCTGGGATCACTCGCGGAAGATTGTCATAAAAGCCTCCGCCTGTAATATTCACAACTCCCTTGAGCGGGATTTTTTTCAAAGTTTCCAACACAGGCTTCACATAAATTCTTGTAGGGATCAAAAGCTCGCGTCCCCATTTCTTTTGAAGTTCCCGGGGTGAGAAAATTTTCCGCAGAAGAGAATATCCATTGGAATGAAAACCCGTGGAGGCCAAACCCAAAAGCCGGTCCCCTGTTTTGATTTTCCGGCCGTCAATCACGTGCTTTTTTTCTACGGCACCTACCGCAAAGCCCGCCAAGTCATATTTGGCATGGTCGTAAAAACCGGGCATGATGGCCGTCTCGCCGCCTACCAAGGCGCATCCTGATTCGCGGCAGCCTTGAACGATTCCTTTTAATACCTCGCGTGTAACAGAAGGATCAAATTTTCCCGTGGCAAAATAATCGAGGAAGATAAGCGGCTTGGCCCCTGTGGTGATCAGGTCATTCACGCACATCGCCACCAGATCGATTCCGATGGTGTCATGTTTTTTAAGAAGGCGGGCGATTTCGAGTTTGGTTCCTACCCCGTCGGTCGTGGAAACAAGGATGGGACTCCGGTATCTGAGGCGGCCGAGATCAAAAAGGGATGAAAATCCGCCCGGCTTCCCGACAACTCCCTGAATGCGCGAGCTTTTGATAAGGGTCGCGATCTCACGATTGTAATTCGGATCTCCCTTCAGGTGCGGCACACCTGCTCGGGCATACGTCAATCCCATAGCAAACTCTTCGGAAGTACAACGTCCTGGTCGCCTCTTAAAAGCACAATCTCCGCCTACGTCGGACGTTCGGCCGACGATCGAAAGGGTGAGAAAACAAAGAGGCGGTTTTCCAAACGACCGAGTCTAGATAGAAAAAAAAACTAATTTTGGAAGATGCAAGCTTCAAGATAGAAACGGACAAGGTGTCGGTTTCACTCGACGGGCCTTCGGAAAAATCTATTCCGGATTTTTCCGAGACGGCCCAACGCCGTCCCACAAGGGAGCTGTCCCGATCCTTGAAAATAAAAATTAATGAAGGGGACCGCCTCCGGCTAGGAGATTGTGCTTTAAAAGATTCAGACGCGGAAGGCACAGTCGAGGCGCGTTCGGAAGGCCGAGCGGGCAAGGACTGGCCACCCAATAATTGTCTCTTAGTTCTCCTTGTGGCCAGGAGCGAAGCCGGACGCACGAACGAGGACGTCCCACGGGGACTGCCCCGATCCTTGAAAAGAAACAATATAGAAGGGGACTGTCTCGCAGGGGCGTTACGAGTGGCGACGAGACTTGTGCCTGCAGCGGATGAGCATTTTATTGTCGGTCGAGCGTTCGCCGACAGTGGAGACTCGGCTTTGATGGCTAGCACTTTCTCTCGAGCTTGTACTTGCTCGTCTCATCTGGAATCGGCGTGGGATAATTGCCGGTCCAGCAGGCCGTGCAGAAATTTCCGAAGAGATCTTTCTTTTCTCCAGACACACCCCTTAAAAGTCCCTCGCGGCTTAAGTAACCGATGGAATCAACATCCAAAAATTCTTTGATCTGATCCATCGAGTGCGTGCTGGCCAGAAGTTCGTCTTTGGATGGAAAATCGATCCCATAAAAACAGGGCGAAACATGCGGAGGGCAGCTGATTCTCATATGAACTTCTTTGGCCCCGGCTTTCCGAAGAAGTTTCACACGCGACTTGGAGGTGTTGCCTCTCACGATCGAATCATCCACCACAATGACGCGCTTGCCTTGCACAACTTCACGGATAGGATTGAGTTTGATTTTTACTTTGAGTGTCCGCACCGACTGCGTCGGATTGATAAAGGTACGTCCGATGTAATGATTACGCGTGAAGCCGTGTGCTAAAGGAATTCCTGATTCGCTGGAGAATCCAAGCGCTGAGAAATTGCCGGAGTCTGGCACGGGGATCACGATATCCCCGTCCGCGGGGTGTTCTTTGGCAAGGTAGCGGCCCAGGCGTTCACGGACCATTCCGACATTTTCACCGAAGATACGAGAGTCAGGTCTTGCAAAGTAAACATGCTCAAAGGCGCAGAATGCTTTTTTTATTTTTTCCCCTTCAAAAGGAAAATAACTTTTAGGTCCGTTTTCATTGATGACAATCACTTCACCGGGCTCAATCTCACGGATAAATTCCGCCTCGATGAGCTCCAGCGCGCAATTTTCACTCGCAAGCACCCACGCATCTTCCAGTTTACCCAAACAAAGTGGCCTGAAACCATGGGGATCACGAACTCCGATAATTTCATTTTCTGTAATCAAAGTGAGTGAAAATGCCCCTTCGAGTTTCCGGACCATTCCCAAAACACTTTCCGTGGCGGTCGTGTAAGTGGGTTTGGCCATGAGATGAACAATGATTTCAGAATCCGTGGTACCTGAAAAAATGGAGCCGTAGGCCTCCAGCTCATCGCGAAGATATTTCGCATTCACAAGATTTCCGTTGTGGGCCACGGCGAGCTGGCCGCGTGAGTAATCCACTTTGATGGGCTGGGCATTGGCCAACGTAGAAGAACCGGTTGTGGAATAACGCACATGGCCGATCGCAGAACGGCCGACGAGTTTTTTTAAAGTCTCTTCATTAAAAACATCTCCCACAAGGCCTACATTTTTATGGACGTAAAGTTTCTGGCCGTCAGACGTACAGATCCCGGCCGCTTCTTCACCCCGGTGCTGGAGCGCAAAAAGTCCCAGGTAGGCGATCTCGGACGCCCTTGGATGCCCATAAATTCCAAATACACCGCAATGATCTTTTACTTCATCCGACATTATTTAATTCTCCTGGGTATTGCATTTTTGTAAATGGATTGCGCTTCCTTGATATCGATAGAAATGAGATCTTCAACCACAAGCCGCTCTCCCCCGACCTTTCCGATTTGATAGACGGGGATTCGATACTTTTGCGCCAAACGGATCACGGCCTCTTTTTGCTTAGGATCCACACTGAGAAGGACCCGCGACTGCGTCTCGCCAAATAGAATGGCGTCCGGGCGAAGCTTGTTTCCTAAAAGTTCAAGATTAGAGATTTGAGCACCGCTCACCCTTTCCGGGTTGGGCTGAGAGCCAAAGCAACATTCAATAAGCGCAAACGCTAAGCCGCCTTCTGAGAGGTCATGAGCGGAACGGAGAATTTTTTTCTGCGCCGCTTCTTGTAAAAAGGTATGAAGCATGGATTCTTTTTCCAAATCAAGACGGGGCGGAAGACCTTTCTTCAGTCCATGCACTAACGCCAAATAAGCGCTGCCTCCCAATTCATTTGCGGTATCGCCTAAAAGGAAAACCAAGTCGCCTTCTTTTTGGAAATAAGACGGCACCCGGTTTTCGGCATCCTCTAAAACACCGACCACTCCAATGACGGGTGTGGGATAAATGGCGCCCTTTGGGTTTTCATTATAGAAGCTGACATTTCCACCCGTAACAGGCGTGTCGAATTTGCGCGCTGCGTCCGCCATTCCCTGAACACATTGATGAAACTGCCAGAAAATTTCCGGCTTCGTGGGATTGCCAAAATTAAGACAATTGGTAAGCCCCACGGGTTTTGCACCGGTAACCGCAACGTTACGGGCTGCCTCCGCTACGGCGATTTTGCCGCCTTCATAAGGATCAAGATAACAATAAAGGCTGTTACAGTCCGTGGATACCGCGATCGCCTTTTGGGTGCCTTTGATCCGGATGAGTGCTGCGTCGTGACCCGGGAGGAATACGCTGTCGGTGCGAACCATATGATCGTACTGACTGTAGACCCATTCCTTGGACGCAAGCGAAGGCAAATCAAGAAGCTTTATTAAAACTTCTGTAAAATTTTTGGGCTCCGCAATTTTAGAAAGATCAAGACGCTGGACCTCTTCCAAGTAATCCGGTTTTTTTTCTTCGCGGACGTAAAGCGGTGCATCGACCGCCAAGGACTTCACGGGAATTTCTGCGACGAGTTCACCTTGATCTAAAACCCGCATCGAATTTCCCTCGCGGATTTCACCGATCGCCGCGGCGTGCAGATCCCACTTTTCAAAAATATCTTCCACCACTTTTTCTTTACCTTTTTTGACCACGATGAGCATCCGCTCCTGGGATTCGGAAAGCATGACTTCATAGGGAATC
>CAYJTB010000033.1:0-11804 GCA_964372875.1 uncultured bacterium | reverse complement strand
GCCGGTCTCGCGGCGCGGCACTTTTGCCACATCAATTTCAATCCCCACATCTCCTTTGGCAGGCATTTCGCAAGTAGAACACGTGAGTCCGGCAGCGCCCATATCCTGCATGGCGACAAGCGCATCTGATTTCACAAGCTCGATGCAGGCCTCTAATAAAAGTTTTTCCATAAAAGGATCGCCCACCTGAACGGCCGGGCGGTCTTCCCGGCTTTCTTCTGTGAGTTCACGCGATGCAAAACTGGCACCACCCAAACCGTCACGGCCTGTGGAGGAACCCACGTAATAAACTTTGTTACCGATTCCCGCGGCCTTGGCCTTGGCCATTTCATCTTTTCGGACAATCCCGAGACAAAATACATTGACCAGAGGGTTTCCTTCGTAGGCCCCGTCAAAATAAATCTCTCCGCCCAGCGTGGGAACGCCGATGCAATTTCCATAATGAGCAATGCCTGCCACCACGCCTTTAAAATGCCGCCTGCTTTCCGCAGATTCCAAATTCCCGAACCGCAGTGAATCCATCAAAAGCACAGGACGAGCCCCCATCGTAAAAATATCGCGCAAGATTCCGCCTACTCCTGTCGCGGCGCCTTGAAAAGGCTCGACCGCGGAAGGATGATTATGGCTTTCAATCTTGAAAACCATGGCAAGGCCGTCGCCTAAATCAATGGCACCTGCATTTTCTTCACCGGCCTTTACCAAAACCTTGCTTCCTTCCGTAGGGAGGAGTTTTAAGATCCGTCTGGAATTTTTATAAGAGCAGTGTTCTGACCACATCACACCAAAAATCCCAAGCTCGGTGAAATTAGGCTCGCGCCCTAAGATCTCACAGATCTTTTGATATTCCTCTTCCGTGAGGCCGTGGCGTTGGATCATCTCAGGCGTAATTTTTACCGGTGTTTGTGTCATGGTCATAACTGGTTCAAAATCGATTCCCAAATTCCTTTTCCATCTTCACTCGATAAAATTGCTTCACTTGCCCGCTCCGGATGAGGCATCATGCCCAGGACGTTTCGCCTTTCATTGAAGATCCCGGCAATGTGATCTACCGAGCCGTTGGGATTAAATGCCTCTCCCAACTCCCCTTTTTCTGATGAATACCGGAAGGCGATCCGGTCTTCATCTTGTAATTCTTTCAAGGTCTCGGGCTCGCAAAAATAATTTCCCTCGCCATGCGCGATCGGCAGATTAAGAACTTGGCCTTTTTTCAGTTCGTTGGTAAAAACTGAACGGGCTGTCTCGGTCCGAAGCGAGACATGTTTGCAGATAAATGAAAGCGAACGGTTCCGAAGCATCGCCCCAGGAAGAAGCCCGGCTTCTAAAAGAATCTGGAAACCGTTGCAAATCCCAATGACGGGCCGGCCCTCTTTCGCATGTTTGGCGACCGATTCCATCGCAGGAGAAAATCGTGCAATCGCACCGGTCCTCAGATAATCGCCGTAACTAAAACCTCCGGGAAGCACGACCAAATCCGTTTTCGGAAGATTTCTTTCTTTATGCCAAAAATATTGCACCTCCGCCTTCGCCACGTCGCGAAGCGTGTGGAAACAATCTTGGTCGCAATTGGATCCCGGGAATACAACCACTGCCGCTTTCATGATTGTTCTTTCACCTCGAAGGAATAATGTTCAATCACAGGATTCACCAAGAGCTTCTCGCAAAATTCTTTCACGCGGATCTCGATATTGGCCCGGTCTTTTCCTTCCAAAATGATTTCAAAATGCTTTCCCACACGTAAGTCTTTCGCCTCATTGAACCCAAGCGAATGAAGCGCCGCTAAAACCGTCTTGCCTTGGGGGTCCAGCACCGAGGGCTTGAGCCCCACTTTCACATTCACTTTAAATTTTTGACCGTTGGTATTCATATTAACCAATCACCTTTCCCGTCAAACGCTCGTAAATTTCTCTGTAGGACCGGCTTGTTTTTTCGACGACTTCTTCAGGAAGTTTCGGGCCGGGCGGTTTTTGATTCCAATGAAGAGTCAGGAGATAATTTCGTACGATCTGTTTGTCGTAACTCGGCTGATCATGGCCGGGCTCGTAACCGGCTTTGGGCCAGAAGCGCGAGCTGTCAGGCGTTAAGGCTTCATCGATCAAAATAATTTCATCGCCCAGAAGCCCGAATTCGAATTTAGTGTCTGCAATCAGAATCCCTTTGGTCTCGGCAAAATCCAGGCCCTTTTTGTAAAGTGCGATCGTTAACTGCTCCACTTTTTTTGCAAGCGCCTCGCCGATAGTCTTGGCTGTTGTTTTGAAATCAATATTTTCATCATGACCCACGGTTGCCTTGGTCGCGGGGGTAAAAAGGGGCTTAGGGAATTTGTCGCATTGCTTCATTCCCTTGGGCAATTTGTGGCCGCAGACTTCTCCGGTTTTTTGATAATCCTTCCAACCTGAGCCTGTGATGTAGCCTCGCGCCACGCATTCCACGGGAAGGGGTTTGGCCTTTTTCACCAGCATCGACCGTCCTTCTAATTGAGATGCAAATTTTTGTTTTATTTCACTTGGCAGATTCATTTGATCGAGATTCGTCGTAATCAAATGGTTGGGGACAACGGAACTCAGATAATGAAACCAAAAAACAGAGATCTGGGTCAGCACCTGGCCTTTATACGGAATAGGACCGGGCAAGACCACGTCAAAGGCGCTCAGGCGATCCGTGGTTACAATTAAAAGTTTGTCGTCCTCTACGGCATAAATATCTCTTACTTTTCCCCGGCCGGCTAAAGGAAGCGGGAGATTCGTTTCCCAAACGGTTTCTGTTTTTGACGTCTTGGTGGTTGTCATTGGATCCTCAACCTTTTGAAAATTTCTTTTACGTTTTTGGTGTGGTAACGGTAATCAAAAACCTCGTCGATTTCTTTTTCTTTGAGATAGCGAAGAATCTCCGGGTCTCGGGAAACCACGGTCTTTAAATTCACTTGGCCGTTTTCCCAAGCTTTTTTGGCGGCCTCTTGAATCATTTTGTAGGCCTTCTCACGGGTGAGCCCCTTTTTAATCAGTTGAAGAAGGAGACCTTGGGAAAAAACCATTCCCCGGCTTTTTTCCAAGTTGGCCTGCATGTTTTCAGGATACACCAGGAGATTTTTAATCACTTCGATCATTAAGCTCAGCATGTAATCTAAAAGAATCGTGCTGTCCGGAAAAATGACGCGCTCCACGGAAGAATGAGTGATGTCGCGCTCATGCCAAAGCGCTATATTTTCCATGGCGGCTAGCGCGTTACCGCGCAAAATCCGGGAAAGCCCCGCCACCCGCTCGCAGGTAATCGGATTTCTTTTATGCGGCATCGCGGAAGATCCTTTTTGTCCTTCGCCGAAATATTCCTCCACTTCATGTGTTTCACTTTTTTGAAGATTCCGTATTTCCGTCGCGAGTTTCTCTAAAGATCCGCCAATAATAGCAATCGTGGCAATGTATTCCGCATGACGGTCGCGCTGAACGATCTGGGTTGAGATCGGCGCAGCTTCTAAACCGAGTTTTTTACAAACAGAGTTTTCAACTTTGGGATCCACATTGGCGAAAGTCCCCACGGCGCCTGAGATTTTTCCGACAGCCACGATTTTACTGGCCTTTTCAAGCCGCTCGAGATTGCGTTGAAATTCTGCATAAAAAAGCGCCATCTTTAATCCAAACGTGGTCGGCTCGGCAAAAACGCCGTGGGTTCTTCCGACCATCAAAGTATTTTGATGGGCTTTTGCCTTGGCCTTGAGTGCGCCGAGAAGTTTTTTTACGTCTTCAATTAAAATTTTTGACGCATCTTTTATTTGGAGGGCAAGGGCGGTATCGAGAATATCTGAAGACGTGAGTCCAAAATGGACGTACCTTCCCGCGGGGCCGACGTGTTCCGCCAAATTCGTGAGAAATGCGATCACATCGTGTTGGACGGTCCTTTCGATTTCTTTGATGCGGCTAACACTGAAATTTGCTTTTTTGCGGACTTTGGCGGGGATATCTTTAGGAATATAGCCGTACTGCGCAAGTGCCTCAAGAGCGGCGAGCTCCACCTCAAGCCACTTTCTGATCTTGTTTTCTTCGGTCCAAATCTGGCCCATTTCTGGGCGAGTGTAGCGTTCTATCATATCTGTTAACCTTTAATCATGGGAAATGCTTAATCTTCTTAATTCGTCAATGTTATTTTCAACCAATGCTTTCTTCTTATTGCGGCTCCAAGGCTTCAACTGTTTCTCCCTCTTTGCGGCTAGAACCTTATTCTGGAATGCCTCTCGATAGACAACGTTTAAGGGATGATTGCGGCGAGTATAAGTACTCCCTTTTTTTCTGATATGTTCTTGGAACCGGCGATCAATATCCTGCGTCAATCTTACGTAATATGAATTGTCTATACATTCAAGTATGTATACGAAACACATGGAATCCTTCGACGCGCTCCTTACTCCGTTCGTCGCTTGCTCAGGATATCGTTCGACGCCTTTCATGGTGAGCAAGGCCGCCATTGGTGGCCGCGTCGAACCATAGCGCTAACGGGATTCGAACCCGTGCTACCAGATTGAGAATCTGGCGTCCTAGACCAGGCTAGACGATAGCGCCTCATTAAAGTCCCGTTAGGCAATCGTGCACACCCCTGCTTCCAACACCTTTATAACTGCTTTCAAATCAATCACTTATAACAAGGAAGGCGAACTGGAAGGCTTACAACGAACGTTAGTATATCGGGATACGTTTCGGGTGTCAATTACAAAGCTGGGAAAAACTGCTTCAAATTCAGCGGCGGGTGGATTCTCGAACGTTATCGACGCTTCGTTCAAGATCCCTGAATTTATCACGAAGATAACGCATATCCTCTGACAACATTTCTACCCGCTGCTCTAAATCGTCCAGTTTGTTTTTTGCGAATCTGTCTTCTAAAGGCGCCTTATTTCGAACGGAGGTAGAATCATCATCGGTAGCAGCGATGGCATCCGCTCTTCCCAACCCCAGAAACAAAACTGCCAGACTCAGGACTAATAGAAATTGTTTTTTCATGGTGAGTTTCATTCTATCACAGGCTCCTTTTAGGGTCTTGGGTGAAATTTCGAGTGAACGGCCTTCAAATGATCGCGCGAGACGTGCGTGTAAATCTGCGTGGTAGAAATATCCGCATGCCCCAGAAGCTCCTGCACAATACGTAGATCTGCCCCTCTTTCCAATAAATGCGTGGCAAAGGAATGGCGGAACGTGTGGGGCGAGATCTTTTTTCGAATCCCCGCCTGCCGAGCGTACTGGCGAATAAGCTGCCAAAGCCTTTGACGCGTTAGGGCGTTTCCTTTCGCATTCACAAAAAAAAATTCGCTTGGGGGAAGCTTGCTTCTTACCTTCGAGAGATAATTTTTTAGTGTTTCAATCGCGACTTGCCCCAAAGGAACAATGCGTTCCTTATCTCCTTTGCCCCGACATTTAAGGAAGGCGCTTTCCATATTCACATCTTCGGTACGGAGTCCCGTGACCTCAGAGACCCGCATCCCCGTTGCGTAAAAAAGTTCCAGAAGTGCTTTATCGCGTATCCCATTGGAATTTTTAGCGAAAGGAACTTGGAGAACGTGTTCCATTTCAGGAAGTGTCATAAACTGCGGGAGTTTTTTCCAAAGCTTAGGAGATTCGAGGACGCTTGTGATATCTTCCCGCAGTCTTCCCTCTTTAAGGAGAAAACGGTGAAAAAGTTTGACCGCCACAAGCCGCCTGGCCAGAGAACTTGTCTGAAGCCCCCGGTCTTTTTCACTCATCAAAAATTGTACGATTTCGCCGCGTTTAACCCGTTCCAGATCCTTGACCTTCTTATGATTGAGAAAATGTTCATACTGGCGGAGGTCTTGACGGTAGGCCTCAATAGAGTTATGGGCAAGCCCCTTCTCCACGGAGAGATAATTAAGGAATTCTTCAAGCGGCAGCGTCAGTTTCATTTCTCCGATTTTCGTCTTGCGTGAAATGAACCTTGAATCGACGATTTAGGACTTAATCAGTTTTTCGAATTCGGATTCGGAGAGAATTTTGACGCCGAGTTCTTTAGCCTTCGCAAGTTTGGAGCCCGCTTCTTCGCCCGCCACTAAAAATTGGGTCTTTTTTGAAATGCTTCCTGAAGGGTAACCGCCGAGGCGGCGAACGAGGGCCTCAATTTCCGTGCGGCTGTAATTTTTAAGCGTCCCCGTAATCACCACGGTTTTGCCAGCCAAAGGACCGCTCGTTTTAATCTCTTCAACTAAATCAGACCGCACGCCGGCCTTTTCTAGTTTCGCGAGAACTTTTTGTGTTCCGGGTTCCTTGAAAAATTTTACGATCGACTCGGCAGTAATAGGCCCGATTTCACGGATCACTGAAAGTTCTTCCTGACTTGCCTTTTCAATACGCGCCAAAGATTTAAACTCACGCGCCAAAAGGTCTGCCGCGCGCTCCCCTGCATTGAGAATCCCAAGCCCAAAAATCAAACGCTGGAGCGGGCGCTTTTTACTGGCCTCGATGCCATCAAAAAGATTTTGAGCCGACTTTTCACCCATCCGCTCAAGATTTTTTACTTTTTCTTTATCAAGATAATAGATGTCCGCCAAATCCTTGATGAAGCCTTTTTCCACAAAGGTATGAATCCAGACTTCTCCCAAACCCTCAATATCCATGGCGCTGCGTTGGGCGTAATGGCGGACACGGGCTTTCAGCTGCGCGGGACATGCAAAATTAATACAACGCACGGCGACCTCGTCCCCAATTTTTTGGGCGCGGCCTCCGCACACCGGACATTTTTCAGGAAATTTAAATTTGGGAAGCGCCTTTTTACGCTTCTCTTTTATAACTTCCATGACCTTCGGAATAACCTCGCCTGATTTTTCAACCATGACATGATCGCCCACCCGCACATCAAGTCGTTCGATCTCGTCCCGGTTATGAAGGCTCGCCCGCGAAACCGTGGAGCCTGAAATTTTAACGGGCGTCAAGTGCGCCACCGGCGTGAGCGCGCCTGTCCTGCCTACTTGGATGGAGATATTTTCAATCATTGTTTCTTTACGCTCTGCAGGGTATTTGTAAGCAATCATCCAACGCGGTGAATGGCTCGTCTGGGCGAGTGCCTTTTGATCTTCAAAGGAATCGACTTTGACCACCATTCCATCAATTTCGTAATCAAGTGAGTCACGCTTCGGCTGGAACTGGCGGATAAATTCCTCCGCGTCTTTGATGTTGAGGCTTACGTGGGTGTGTTCGATGGTTCGAAAGCCCAAAGACCTGAAATATTGAAACATCTCGGATTGGGTACGCGGCAAGGTGACGCCTGGGCTGGATTTGACGTAACCCAGACCGTGGATAAAAATACTCAGGCCCCGTTCTGCCACGAGTTTAGGATCTAAAAGTTTGAGACTGCCCGCACAGACATTGCGGGGATTGGCGAAAAGCTCTTCCCCTCTTTTTTCTTTCTCTTTATTGAGCTTCTCAAAACTTGCCTCGGGCATATAGATCTCGCCCCGCACTTCTAGAATTTCTGGAATTTTCCCTTGGAATTTCGCGCCCGGCGCAGGAATCACCCAAGGAAGGGCACGGATGGTTTTAATATTTTCCGTCGCATCATCGCCGAACTTTCCGTCTCCGCGCGTTGCCGCCAAGGCCAGCCTTCCTTTCTCATAAGTAAGTGAGATAGAGACACCGTCAATTTTTTCCTCCACAAAATAGTCCACTTTATCTTTGGCTAGAAACTTTTTTACGCGCGTATCGAATTCCTCGAGTTCTTCAAAGGTATAAGTGTTATCGAGAGAAAGCATCGGGATTTTGTGTTGGGTGGTACGAAACGCCTTGACGGGCTCACCTCCCACGCGTTGGGTAGGAGAATCGGGAGTTTTAAATTCGGGAAACGTTTCTTCCAACTGAATCAAACGGCGCATCAGCTTGTCAAATTCAAAATCAGAGATCACGGGTTTGGCCTCGATATAATATTTGTAATTATGCCGCTGGATTTCTTCGCGCAATTTTTTGAGCTCGCGCTTTGCCTCTACCCGGTCAAGTTTATTGATGGATTCGCTCATAAAAGCCGGTCAGCCAAATAAGCCGGCAATCCAGCATCGCGGATTTTCTGGGCCGCCTTTTGATTATCATATTCCAACCGGACAATTTCAAAGGTCCAGGCCTTATCGTCAAAGATGCCGAATGAAAGCCGGGGGTCGCCGTCGCGGGGCTGCCCCACCGATCCGGGATTTAAAATGATATGTTCATTCCTTTCAATTTCATAAACGCCGGGCCCAAGGTAACTCACCTGTCCCGAGGATTCTCTAAAAAGCGCCGGCACGTGGGTATGGCCCACAAAACACAAGGCGGTTTCAAAACAGTTAAAGGCAGCCCGTGCGTCCTGGGAGGAAAGAATATAGTGGAACTGACGAGGCTCGTGGGGACTGCCATGGACGAGCGTGGCGGACGTCACAATATGAAGATAAGGAAGCTCGCGGATCTTCTGACGAAATTCCGGCCTCAAAACCTGGGCCGTCCACTCCACGGCCTTCCTGGCGTTTTCATTAAAATGCTTTAAGAGACTAGGTTCCGCCACCGCCAATTCATGATTTCCCAAGAGATGAACATGGGTATTTTGAACCGCCCAGGCAAAGCATTCATTGGGATTGGCTCCGTAGCCGATCGTGTCTCCCAGAATCCAAAAATGATGGACTTTCTTCTCTTTCAGGTAGGCAAGCGCGCATTCAAGCGCTTCCCAATTCGAATGAATATCAGCAAGGACGGCGTAGAGCATAAATTAAGATTAAGACTTTATCCCAAAGCCTTCGTACTCACCCGTAGGCTCGCCCCATTCAATATCCGTCCGACGGATTTGGTCGCCGAAGGCTTGTTGAATCTCCTGTAAGAAATCTTGAAGCGTTTTTTCATCCCCTTCTGCCGCGATTTCTACTCTGCCGCCCGGAAGATTTTTAACAAAACCCGTGATCGGCAAACGACGAGCCATTCTTTCAGCGGTGAAACGAAATCCCACCCTCTGGACCCTCCCAGAAAAAAAGGCATGCATTCTTTTCAAGTTAAACCTCGGCCAATTATATCCTGAGACCTCACCTTTTTCATGGAGAAGTTTGACAGAGGTACGAATAACGGGTAGCTTGAAGAGGGAAGTAATCTAATGAGCCAGCGCAAGACCATCCTTCTTATTGATGTCGATCCACCCACCCGAAAATACCTTGAAAACTTCACTCGTCTTTTAGGAAACTACACGGTGGGATGGGCCGCCGAAAATCTAGAAATACAGGCCTGGATTAATGCCTTTGAGACGGCGCTTATCATCTGGGACTCTTCTCAAATCAAAAAAGACGGCGGGCAGCTCTTTCGAGAAATCCGGAAAAAATATTCTTCCCTTCAAGTATTGGTTATGATCGAATCCCGCCAAGACGAAAAGATGATAAAAAAAGACACACTTGTTGAGACCTTAACTAAGCCGTTTGATCTCAAAGAGCTCAGCCAAAAAATTAAGAAACTTTTACCGCAGGATTTTGCAAGGTTGCTGGTGGCCGATGACGAGCCCGGAATCAATCAGTTAGTGGAAGAAATTTTGAGACCCTTGGGCGTTGAAGTCTTTGGCGCTTCCGACGGCGAGGATGCTCTTCAAATCTTCAGAGAAAAAGCCTGTAACCTCGCCCTCCTCGACCTTCGGATGCCTAAAATCCAAGGGACAGAACTCATTCAATTTTTGCAAACCAGCGTTCACCCCGCCCCGCCGAAGTCGATCTTTCTCATGAGCACCGCTTTAGGCGATAACTTGAGTGAGCTGGAACGGATGGGTTTTCCCATCCTATTAAAACCGATTGACCTGGAGATTCTAGAACAGAATATTTTAGGCGCCTGCCAAAAATTCGAACTTACTCTTCAAAAAGAAAAACCAAATTTATTTGTTTAGCACTTCTCTGACCTTTAAAGTTAAAGAATGAGGCGAAAAAGGCTTTTGCAGGAATTCAGAACCGGTCGCTAAAATTTCCCGAACCCTTGAATCCCCGGTATAACCGGAGATAAAAAGAATTTTCATTTGAGGGCTGAGATCTTTGAGGCGCTCGGCTAGTGCGTAGTCAGGATTGAAATTGGGAGTTCCAATTTCAATCCAGCACAGTACTTGTTCCCCTAAAAATTAAAATGACAAGGTACTAGTTCTTCCCCGCCCATGCGGGGCATCATTAAATCGGTTAATACGAGCTTAATTTTTTTATCTTTATCCTCTTTGATCGCCCGAAGCGCCTCTTGTCCATTGGACGCCTCGATCACTTGATACCCCTGCTCCTTTAAGACCTCACTTGCAAAGGCTCGCACCTGTGCTTCATCTTCGGTTAAGAGGATGGTCTCCGTGCCTCTAGAAAATTTTTCAGGTTCGGTCGTCCCCGTTTCTTTCTCGATCAATCCCTCAACGCATGAAAAATAAACGTGAACGGTCGTACCTTTTCCGGATTCACTTGAAACTGAAATCTCTCCATGATTTGCCTTTACGATCCCGTAACAGATAGCCAGTCCCAAACCGACTCCGTTTCTTTCTTCACTTGTTGTAAAGAAAGGTTCGGAGAGGTGTTTTTTTACCTCTTCACTCATTCCTATACCGTTATCAATCACTCGCAGTAAGACATAATCTCCTGGATTCAAAGATGAAAAGCCGGACTGGGGGCGGTAACTGAGCCGAATATGATCAAAATTATGTGTCTCAATAATGATCCTGCCCCCGTGAGGCATAGCATTTTGCGCATTCAATACGAGATTTAAAAGAACTTGTTCCATTTGACTTGCATTGGCTTTGATGGGACGCAGGCTATCTGACAATTTCGTCTGCAGCTCAATACCTTCGCCTAAGAGATGCGTTAAAAGTTTATTCATCCCGAGAACAACTTCATTAAGATTCAAGATTCTTGGATGCATGGTTTGACGACGGCCAAAGGCCAAAAGCCGGCGTGTAAGCGAGATGGCTCGGTCGGATGCCTTTAAGAGTTCATCGAGTTCGGAATGCAAAGGATCGGAGGGTGGCATTCGCCGTTTGATCAGCTTGGCAAAACCTGAAATCACCGTCATGAAATTATTATAATCATGAGCTATTCCTCCCGCCATTCTTCCAAGCGCCTCCAATTTATGATGTTGCAGCAATTCCTCTTCAAGATGTTTTCGTTCCGCGATATCCCGCAACAAAAGGACGGTACCGGGCTTATTGGCTAATTTTCCTGTAATCACTTCGATAGGGATGGTTTCGCCATTTTTCTTTTTCCCCAAAGATTCACGGACATGAAAACCTTTTTGTTCGAGCATTTCTTGAATTTCCCCAGAAGGAGTGTCCTGAACGGCCTGGTCCTGAAAAAGACAATCCGTTTTCTGATTGACGACTTCGTCCATTTCATAGCCAAACATTTTTTTAATCGATCGGCTGCATCCCCGTATAGTGCGATCGGCGTCTATGACGAGCAGCACATGGGAATGCATGCTGGAAAGAATGTTTTCCAGTTCCGAAATAATTTGGTCCACACCTTTCCATCTGCGATAAACCAGCCATAAAAGAACCGTCATCAAGAGAAAAGAAAAATGGATAAGGGAGGCTGTCAAAACGGAGCCATAAAAGGTGGTCATGAAGGCATAAAGGGGTTCGATCAATCCAAACGCTAAATCCAATAAGGTGAAAGAGACTAAAAAAAGGAGGGATATCCAAAGTTCAAACAGGGCTGACTTTTTGGCGTCTTCTATTGCAACGACACGATTCTTTTTTACGCCCATAGCATCCTCTAATAAAATTACCATGCTTTGGATGTATTTTGAAGGAAGAGAGCTAGCCCAACTTCGCCAGTTTCAAAAGTGAGTTTGTTGTAGACATTGAAGTTA
>CAYJTB010000032.1:0-22984 GCA_964372875.1 uncultured bacterium | reverse complement strand
AACTCCGGTTTCTGCGCCTCTTAGCCAGGGCCCATCGTCCCAGGAAGCCGGGACAAAAGATCGGGCACATCGATACCACCCGCACGAAACCTCAGGTGATTGACCGGGTCGCCACCCAGACCCTTCCGAGAATTCGGGGACGGTCCTACGGGGGACGGACTTGCTAAAGTTTTCCGATCAGCATCTTCAAACGCGTAAGCGTTGTTTCTTTTCCCAGGACCTTCATCAATTCAAAAATCCCCGGGCTGACGCCCGCCTGAAACACACTTTCTAAAGTTCTTAAGAAACAGCAAGATCTAGCATGTTTGTTCAGGGTCTTGACCCCCCCCCTGAAACGGGTATCTTTGGGGTTAAGGAGAATAAAACAATGAAAAAAATTAAATTTGAAAGTGCAATCTTTACAGGAATGATTTTGATGGCGATTGGTTTTTCGAATCAGTTATTCGCCGCGCAAAGTTCTCAATATAGCAGCCAAGATACCGGGCAAGCGATTCGAGTGAAACAGGTCATTTTTCCGAAGCCTGTAAAAGAGAGTGCTTCTCGATCTCTCGCTGCACGCGCGAGCAGTCTTACAAATGTTAAGGTAGTCTGGCCAATAACAAAGAATAAAATTTCGGTAAAGAAAAATGACACCAATACGATGCCGTCAAGCCACTATCTCGCTATAGACGAGTCGGGGACTGTGAAGAGCTCCGATCTTAACACTGGTAATTATAAGAATTATTTTGTCGAACTTTGGTCTCCGACTGCTTCGGCCGGATACCATCAATTAGTAGAGGCTGATCTCCTTACCACGCAAGACGCCGATACATTTTCTTTTAAGTTTGATGACATCCCGATTTATAACATTCCAAAGAGTGCGACTAAGCTTAACATGAGATTGATAGACAGAAATGATCCGAACAAGGTTATTCAACAAACCCAATTCAACCTTCCCAAACGTCCAAACGAAGCTTATCAACCTCAGATTCTTAATGACGGCTTTACTACAGCCAGCGCCCTTCAGTCTTGGAACAACATCAAGGTAAGTGTATCGCTTAAAAATGTTAAGTGGCCTGAAAATTACGTAGTGCCTGCAAGAATCGTCTCCGAAGTACTCGACACTAAGGGAAAAGTTATGGCAGGGACAACACAAAACATCGACATAAGTCATCTAGACAATTTTGCGTTCCATCAAACGCTTAACTATGGTACAACAGATAAACTTAAGGGTGCTGTTTCGCTACGACTCAAAGTGGTGCAGGCAAACGGCGCAGTTCTTGGCAGTCCTGTTATCATATCGATAGATGGAATCCTGCCAGCCCCCTGATATAATTGGACCGCGGATAGAAGTACGGGGGACGGACTTGCTAAAGTTTTCCGATCAGGATCTTCAAACGCGTAAGCGTCGTTTCTTTTCCCAGGACCTTCATCAATTCAAAAATCCCCGGGCTGACGCCTTTGCCGGTGAAGGCAAGGCGGAGCGGATGAATCAAGACTTTGGCTTCCACCCCCTGGCGCGCGGCGCAATCTCTTAAAATACTTTCCAATTTTTGGATATCCTCAAAATCAGCTAGTGCCTCATAAGATTTTTGAAGCTCTTCTAATTTTGGTTTCAGCCCATACGCAGATAGCGCTTTATTCATTGCTTCAAGATCATAGGTCCGGACGTCTTTGAAACAATAAGAGGCTTCTGTCACGAAGTCTTTAAACGTTTGGATCCGGCTTCTGAAAAGTAAAGCAATGCGTTCAAACTTCTCTTTTGGAAAATCCTGCGGGAAGAGAGATTCTGCCTCGAAATAAGAAGACAAGCGGGTTAAATAATCTTTCTCGGAAAGGGTCTTCAGATGCTGGGCATTGATCCAGCGAAGTTTCTGGGGGTCAAACCGGGCGGCGGATTTAATCAATCTTTTGAGGGAAAATTTTTGAATCAAATCTTGCGGGCGAAAGACTTCCTGGTTTCCTTCCGGTCCCCACCCCAAAAGCGCTAGATAATTAAAAAGCCCTTCCGCAAGAAAACCTTCCTTTTGATAATGTAAAACAGCTACCGCTCCGTGACGTTTGGAAAGCGGTGTTCCGTCGGAACCTAGAATAAGCGGCAGATGGACATATTCCGGTAAAGGCCAGCCCAAAGCTTCAAGAAGAAGAATCTGTTTAGGGGTATTCGTGAGATGATCTTCTCCGCGGATCACATGCGTGACTCCCATCGCATGGTCATCCACCACGCAGGCCCAGTGATATGTCGGGAAGCCGTCCGATTTGATCATGACTTGGTCTTCAAAAACTTTGGTATCGAAACGGATTTCTCCGCGGAGCCCGTCTGTGAACTTGACCTCGCGCTTCGGCATTTTAAAAATGACGGCCCGCTTACCCTCTTTTTCTTCTTCATAGGCAAGCCCTTTTGAAATCAAAACTTCGGCTTGTTCTCTATAAATAGAAACCCGCTCGCTTTGCCGGATGGGCGCCCCCTCCCAAGCAAGGCCCAGCCAATTGAGTGAATCGAGGATTTCTTTCTCGAATTCGGGTTTGGAACGTTCGCGGTCGGTGTCTTCAATCCGAAGGAGAAATTTCCCTCCTTGTTTTTGGGCGTAGAGAAAATTGAAGAGTGCGGTGCGCGCGCCGCCGATATGAAGATATCCCGTCGGGGACGGGGCAAACCGAACTTTTACTTCTTTCAACCCTTCTTCAGTTCCGAGGCTTTCTCGATGAGGGTAAAGACCTGTTTCAAGTCGAGAGGTTTTTTAAGGCTGGCAAAGGCACCGGCCCGCAGAACTTCCTTTTCTTTGTGAGAGGGCAGATAACCGGACATGATTACCACGGGTGTTTCGCAAATTTGTTTTATTTTTTCAAGTGCCTCACGGCCTTCCATCTTAGGCATGAGCACATCCAAAAAAATAAGGTCGTAGGCGTTGGTCCTGAGTTTCTCTAAGCCTTCAAGGGCGTTTAAGGCCGTGTCCGTCTCGTGATGTTCTTCTTTGAGTACACCGGAAAATCCTTCGCAAACATCTTTTTCATCATCAATGATTAAAATTTTGGCCATCGGTTTCTCACTACTGGTTTGACGGAAGTTTAAATTTTTCTCTTAAGGTTTCGATGTAACTTCTCCGGGAACTCTTCACGAGCAGGAACGGGATACTCGACCGGGTGACCTCAATCACCGTATCTTTATCCACTTCCACGTTTTCCTGTCCATCGGCCGTAAGAAGCGCCTTTTCATTCTCCCGGTCGCATTCCGCTCCGATGGATATTCTTTCATCGGCCCGAACCACAATAGACCTTAATGCCAAGGCGTGGGGGCAGATAGGTGTGATGATGAGGGCTTCTAATTTGGGATGCACGATGGCCCCGCCCGCTGACAGGGAATAGGCGGTAGAGCCGGTCGGTGTCGAGATAATGACTCCATCCCCTGCAAACGTCGTAAGCGTCTCCCCGCTCACATCCACCCTTACCCGAAGGAGACGTGTAAGCCCTTCCCGTGAAATGACAATGTCATTGAGGACCTGAAATCTTCTTTCCAACTTGGTCTTTGGATTTTGAACGGAACAAGAAAGCATCAGTCTTTCTTCAATTTGAACTTGATCGAGGAAAAAGGACTGAAGCTCATCAAACATTTCTTCGGTTTTAATGTCCGCCAGAAAACCCAGACTCCCAACATTCACGGCAAGGACAGGAATAGAGCGCTCTTTCATATGAGGGGCAAGACGCAGGATCGTTCCGTCGCCGCCGAGTGAAATAAGAAGCGATGCATCTTGAAAAACTTCTTCGATGGGAGATTGGACGGTGTCCTTTATTTCTACGGAACGCTTCTCAAGCCAGGTGCGAAGTTCCGTCAGCCACTTGCGGGCCTTGGGTTTTTGGGGGTTTAAAATAATTCCGATTTTATTTTTCACCAGGAGAGTTTCCGCCGGGCCAGACTCTTTAGACCGTGGGTAGCATTGTCTTGATACGAGCTGAAATATAAGAAGCGACTTTGCCGGGTGAAAGGCCAAACTGATCTAAGAGATATTCACGGGACCCATGTTCAATAAATTTGTTGGGAAGGGCAAACCGGTGGATCGCGACTTCTTCCCCCGTTTTTTTCTGTTCCAAAAATTCCAGCACTTTGGAGCCAAATCCTCCCATAAGATTGTGTTCTTCAAGCGTAAAGATAAGAGAAGTTTTTCCGAGAGTTTCGAGAATAAGTTTTTCATCCAGGGGCTGGGCAAAGCGCATACTTACAACGCGTGCTTCCATGCCGTCTTGGGCGAGGATTTCAGCGGCGCGGCAGGCTGTTTCGGCCATACTACCCAACGCAAGAAGGGCGCAATCCGATCCTTCGCGCAGGACTTCTCCTTCTCCCAGACCGAATTCTTTTTTAGGGAATTGATCGTAGAATTTCGGCACGTTGGCCCGCGGATAACGGATGGCAAAAATTCCGGGATACTCCAAACCGATTCTTAGCATTTGAAGCATTTCATGTTCATCCCGCGGGGCTGCAATCGCGGCGTCAGGGATATGGCCTAAATAACTGATATCAAACACACCATTGTGAGTGGCGCCGTCTGCCCCTACGAGTCCGCCACGGTCCATCGCAATAACAAGACTGAGACGTTGTAACGAAATATCATGAATCAATTGATCGTGGGCACGTTGGAGAAACGTAGAATAAATCGCCGCGACAGGCTTGAGGCCGCCTTTGGATAATCCTCCCGCAAAAGTAATGGCATGCTGCTCAGCAATACCCACATCAAAAAACCGGTCCGGGAATTCTTTTTGAAAATCTAAGAGCCCGGTGCCGGAAGGCATGGCCGCTGTGATCGCCACCACTTTTTCGTCCTTGCGGGCCAATTGAATGAGCGCATTGACGAAAGCCTTGGTGTAGGAAATGCCTTCGATCTTGGCCTTTTCTTCTTCCGCAGGACTTTTGAGTTTGGCGCCGGTCTTCAAGTCAAAAGGTGTTACGCCGTGCAAACGCTCAGCATCTTTCTCGGCCCATTCCACTCCTTTTCCTTTTTGAGTCACAATATGAAGGAAACAAAGGTCTTGGACTTTTTTAAGATTATTGAGGGTATCGACCAACTCCAGAATGTCATGGCCGTCAATGGGACCAAAATACCTGAAGCCGAGTTCTTCAAAAAGAATTCCGGGAACCATCAGGTGTTTCATGCCCTCAAGACCGGTAGTAGCAAAACGTCTAAGGCGGGGGAATTTATCAAGTTTGCGCTCTATTTCATTACGGATCCGGTTGTAGAGCGGATTGGTGATGACTTTATTTAGATATTTGGCGAGGGCGCCCACATTTTTTGAAATAGACCATTCGTTGTCATTGAGGACCACCAGCATCTCGGGGCGAAGATGGCCTGCATTATTTAGCGCTTCGAAAGACAGTCCCGCGGTAAGCGAACCGTCTCCCACCACTGCAATGACTTTTTCTTTTCCTTTTTGACGATCCCTTGCAACGGCAAGACCAAGCGCTTGAGAAATAGCCGTACCCGCATGGGCCACAATGAAAGGATCGTGCGGGCTTTCAAAAGGAGAAGGAAAACCGCTCAGACCCGCATGTTGGCGCAGTGTCAACATTCGGTCTTTGCGGCCTGTGATCATCTTGTGGACATAAGCCTGATGGCCGACGTCCCAACAAATTTTATCTTTGGGAGAATCAAAGACGTAATGAAGGGCGATATTGAGTTCAAGCGCTCCGAGGCTTGCACCCAAATGACCGCCTGTTTGCGAGACGGTTTCAACTAATAGCCTGCGATATTCTTCGGCGATCTGGGGAAGTTTCTCGCGCGGGACTTTTTTGAGATCTTCGGGAGAATTAATTTTTGAAATGGCTGAAACTTTCATGCTCTTGAAAGTGTTCTCAAAATAAAATCGGCCAATCCGAGGAGACGGCCTGCCCGGTTTCCCAATGCCGCTATTTCCTGTTTGGCCTTTGCAATCAAGGATTTGGCTTTTTGAATTGCCTGACCTTGGTGCATCACTTGGAGATAACCATCGCCGTCCATTATATCATCGACGACTTGGAAGGCAAGGCCGAGCGCCCTCCCAAAACCCTTGATTTTATTTAACTTAGAAAGAGAACTTGTTCCCACAATCGCACCTAGCGCGGCACTCGCCTGAATGAGCCGGCCGGTTTTGTTTTGGCTGATGTAATCCAATGTGGAAAGCTTGGCGGAATGATTTTTTCCATTTTGAGAAAAAAGAATATCGGCCACTTGTCCTCCGATCATTCCTTGGGTGCCTGCAGCTTCTGATAATTCACGGATCAAAAGAACCGCTTTTTCTGCCGGCTTGAATTCGCTTAACAAACGAAAGGATTGAGTCAAAAGTCCGTCGCCTGCCAAGATCGCCAAAGCCTCCCCATATTGTTTGTGACACGTGGGTTTGCCCCGGCGCATCGCGTCATTATCTAAGGCTGGAAGATCATCATGGATTAAAGAGTAGGCGTGAATCATTTCAACGGCGCAGGCAGGCAAAAGTGCATTCTTTGCGGTTCCCCCTACCGCTTCACAGGCCGCCAGAACTACGAGAGGACGAAAACGTTTTCCGCCTTCTAAGACTCCATAGCGCATTGCCTCATGAATCTTCTTCGGATGAGTTGAAGATTCAGGCAAAAAACGCTCTAAGGCTTTTTCCACCAGCGCCAGGTGGGAGGGGCTGACCCGCTCCTTAGTTTTCTTTGTCTTCAAATTCAAAATCCTCACGCTTGGAACCGTCGAGGGTCTTGGTCAAGATTTGAATCTTTTTTTCCGCCTGGGAAAGCTTCTCATTCAGGCCGCGCGAGAGTTTAACCCCTTCTTCATATTTCTTGAGGGCATCCTCCAGGGAGATATTGCCTCCCTCAAGTTCCTCTACAATCTTTTCTAACTTCTCGAGAGCCTTTTCAAATTTCGGTTCTTCGGATGGATCTTTGGCAGTTTCTTTGGTCATGATCTGTCGTCCCCCTCTTTCTGGATTTTTTCTACTTTGGAATAAATCGTACCTTTAAAAAAACGGGTAAAAAGGGTTTCTCCGACTTTCATTTGGTGAGCATCTTTTAAGAGGATGCCCTTGGAATCAAATGTAAGGCTGTAACCGCGTTCCAGAATACCCAAAGGGCTGAGGGCTTGGAGCCGGCCTACGGTATTTTGGAACGCTTGGCGTTTTTCACGGACAAGATTTTTTAAATAATTTTGGAGTTGCCTTAAAATTTCATCCATACGCTGCGAGAACTGATTGATCAAATGAAGCGGTTGACGGAAAGCATAACTTTCCTGAAGATTTTCTAAAGATTGCTTCTTCCCCTCAAAAAGACCCCGGACTGCGTTTTTCATCCGAACGGCAAAATCATCCACCCGAACCTGGAGCTCTTCTTGATTTTGAACCACGAGTTCCGCCGCGGCCGATGGTGTCGCCGCCCGAAGATCCGCGACAAAATCACAAATCGTCCAATCAATCTCGTGGCCTACCGCTGAAATAATAGGAATGCGGGAGCGAAAGACTGCCCGGGCCACCACTTCTTCATTAAAGGCCCAAAGATCTTCAAGGCTGCCGCCTCCCCTGCCCACAATTAAGACATCAATATCAGAAAAGCCGTTCATTTCATCGATCGCCTTGGCGATTTCTTCGGCGGCCCCGTCTCCCTGCACCTTCACGGGTGAGAGAAGAACATTCGTTCCGCGAAATCTCCGGTTGACTACATGGAGGATGTCCCGAATCGCTGCGCCCGTGGGACTGGTCACGACACCCACGGTTTTGGGAAACCGTGGGATCGCCCGTTTGCGGGCCGCATCAAAGAGGCCTTCTTTGGCCAACTTTTCCTTGAGCTGATTGAGGGCAAGCTGCAGGGCTCCGAGACCTTTGGGCTCAATCCGCTCAATATAGATTTGATAATCACCGCGGGCCTCATAAACAGAGATTTTTCCAAAACAAAGCACTTGTTGGCCGTCTTTTAATTCGAATTTAAGGCCCTGATTGTACCTGGAAAAACAAACAGCCCGGATCACGGCCTCTCCATCTTTCAAACATAAGTACATATGGCCGGAATGGTGATGCTTAAAGCCCGAGATTTCCCCTTCCACCCAAATACCGGGAAAAGCTGTCTCCATCAAACCCCGGATGTCCCGGGTGAGTTCTTTGACGGTATAGATTTTTGTGGTCTGAATTTCTGAAACGGCGGGCACCGTCTTTTTTTCAAGCGGAATGATTCGGGGACTCATGAACGGACTTCGACTTTAGAAGGAAAAAGGCTTTCTAGTTTTTCGTGAATACGCCGGATAGAAACGGTTTTTCCGGTGTCCTGGCTGACTTCAAAAATCGCTCCTGAGACCCTCGCATCATCTTTGGCCACGTCAAGACGCATAGGCATCTGGGTCCGAAACATCTTGAGGACTTGCGTGATATCCCGACCGATGACCGAGCGATAAGGGCCGCACATCCCAAGATCCGTAATAAAACCGGTGCCTTGGGGTAAGATCGTTTCGTCAGCGGTTTGAATATGCGTGTGAGTGCCGAAAATAGCGCTCACGCGGCCATCCAAAAACCACCCCAGGGCTACTTTTTCCGAGGTTGCTTCGGCGTGGATATCGACAAAAATTAAAGGCGTGGACTGACGAAGTTTTTTTACCTCGCGGTCTGCAACTTCAAAAGGGCAGTCCACGGTTTTTAGAAACACGCGGCCGATAAGATTAAGGACGCCGATTTTTACGCCGCTTTTTGTTTCTACGATGGTGGATCCTACGCCCGGAGTTCCTGCAGGATAATTAGCGGGCTTTAAGATCCTGTCGCTTTGCTCGAGGAGCGCCTCGCCTTCTTTTTTTCTAAAGATATGATCTCCGGAGGTCATCACATGGACTCCGCTTGAAAAAAGACTTCGCACCGTGGATTCGGTGATGCCTGATCCTCCGGCAATGTTTTCACCGTTGGCGATCACAAAGTCGATGGACTCTTCCCGGACAATGCGCGGGACAATTTCTTTGACCGCGATCCGCCCCGGATCTCCAACAATATCTCCTATGGCCAATACTTTAAGTGTGCTCATCTAAATTTTTATCCTATTAAAACCTCATCCACGGAGACATCAAAAGGTTCCTGTGGAATCTGATCCAAGACCTGGCATTCAAACGCCAGTCCAATCTTGTAGGCTCGTGGGGTCTTGGATAAAAACCGGTCGAAATGTCCCTTACCCCGCCCGAGACGTCCGCCTCCCGGGTCAAACCCGAGCCCAGGTATAATGACTAAATCTAAATCTTCAGAAGATCCAATCCGGTCAACCTTAAATTCAGGCTCTGGAATCCCCCAAGCCCCCGGCTTCAATCCTTGCAAATTTTCTACGTGTAGGACTGCGATTTCATCATCGCCGGGTCCCATCAGAGGCACATACACCTTCTTGCCCGCCTTAAGCGCCTCTTCCACGACGGGCTTCGTGTCCACTTCCGACTCAAGGGCCAAGTAAATCATCAAGTTATTCGCCTCTAAAAATCGCGGATGATGAAAGAGCTTTTGCTGAATTTTCTGGCTCCTCTGTTGCTTCTCTTCCGGTGAGAGCTCCGCTAGTTTTTGACGTAACTGTTTTCGTAATAAAGACTTTTGGTCTTTGACGGACAGTGGATCACTCACTGATGAGACGTATTCTAGCGGATTGGAAGACGATAATCTAGGGAGAACAAAAGCCGGACGAGTGAGAAGAAGATCTCTATTTAATGTCGGCCGTAAGCTCGACGGGGGCTTCGGAAGTGGCCACTTTTACTTTTTTCTTCTCGAAGGGGAAATCAAATTGATAATTAAAGCTGATGAATCCACCGTGCAAGATGGAGGTATAACGGCCGTCGATGTTGTCTCCGCCTTTGGCGGGAATTTGTGGATTGGAAATATACCGGCGTGCGTAGAGAATGAAGAGATAACAAAGATCGATCCGGGCACGCTCGCTTAGATTGTAACTGGTGCCGATCGTCCAACCAAAACGATTGGCATCCGGTAGAAAATTATCGAAATGTTTTTTCGGCGCGGCCGCTTGATAAAAGAAAAAACCACCCAGAAGATCGGTGTTTTTATTTATCCGTCGATGACCTCCCAAATGAACGCTTATCGTGTCTTCATAATCACGAGGGATAGTGCCGAGGCCTCTTAAGGTCGCATTGTTCCGGTCAAACTCATAATCTTGCTCTTTAAAGATGTGCCAACCCGTCCATCCTAAGTCAACTTCAGCAGCCCATTTGTCGGAAGGGACATAGGCATAGCCCCACGTAAAATTTTGAGGGAGGTGAAGCTGGGAATGAGCGCCCGACACAAAATTTTGTCCTGAATCATAACCTTGGGCGGCCGGCAGGATGATGTTATCGATTTTTACCTGACCGTGCATATTCAAATCCGACTTGCTCCTGAAAGAAAATCCGAGCCGGTGTTTGGGTGCAGGCTTAGCAAGTATTCCAAAATTCCACCCCCACCCAAAACCATCGGTGGTCAAATCCGCTTTGCCGTCGGCAGCACCGCCGAGACCCGCGCCTGCTAAAATATTTCCATTGGGATAATTCAGTTTTTGCCCGTATTTATAAGCCCAATAGTTCGTGACCCCCGCACCCACGCTGAGTTTATCCGTAAGTCTCACAGCCCCCGAAAATGTGGTTGCAAGCATCTGCAGATAGTTCTCCCAACCTGTATAGCGGCCCATTCCGATGGTAGGAAAATAAGTGGTGAGTCCATAAGGAGCATTCATGGAGAGACCGAAGGCCGCCCGATTGTCGAGTAGCTTGCCGGGATTTGCGGTTAAATAAAAAGAAGGGATGGTGAGCAGCTGAGGTTGGTTTGAGGTCGTATCTCTTGTAATATTATTCCGGTGATAAATCCTAAGGTCCAGCAGCTCGAGGCCAAGATTGGTTTGGATGCCCGGTAGGTCCACAAGGCCTGCAGGATTAAACATCGTTGTTGAGGGATCTTCAGCACGCGCGGCCATGGCGTTGGCCTGACCTAAACTTCTTGCGCTGTAAGATGCGTTTTCAAAACTGGAAGATCCGACGGCGAAAACAGAGGCGGGATAAATGAAATTCAATAACACGGCGAGGGTTAGGAAGGAAACAATTTTGTTTTTCATCGGGCACGCTCCTTTTGTGTCTAAAGAATCGTCTAGTCGCGGGCGAATCTTAAACGTACAATCTTCTCATGCGCCTGTAGCTCAGGTGGATAGAGCGAGGGACTCCTAAGCCCTAGGCCGGCCGTTCGAATCGGCCCAGGCGCACAGTATACCTAATAATCTAATACTTAAGGATAGAAAAAACATTATAGCCGGAAAGCTTATCCCGGCCTTTAAGAAAACCCAGCTCCACCAGGAAAGCAACGGCCACCACTTCTCCGCCTAAATTCTCTACCAGGCGAATCGCCGCTTGCGCCGTCCCCCCCGTTGCTAAAAGATCATCCACCACCGCCACCTTCATCCCTGGCAAGATGGCATCCCGGTGAATTTCTAATTCGTTTTCACCATATTCCAATTGATACGCCATACGAAGGGTTTCGGCGGGAAGTTTTCCAGGTTTTCTGACAGGAACAAAACCGGCTTTGAGTTTGTAAGCGAGGATGGGACTAAAAATGAATCCGCGTGACTCGATTCCTACAATTTGGTCCGGACGGAAATCTTTTAAGAAATCTGCCATTTCATCAATCGCAAACTGCAGGGCCTCGGGATGTTTTAAAATCGGCGTGATGTCTTTAAAAATAATCCCCTTTTTAGGAAAATCGGGGACGTCACGAATCAAAGACTTTAACTCTTGTTGAGATGTAATTTTTGTCATCATTATTCTTGAACGTAATCCTCCAATTTTTCTTCTCCCGTTTGAAACCGCTCGCGAAATTTTTTAAGGGCGACCACTTCAATTTGTCGAATGCGTTCCCGGGTAATTCCAAATTCCTTGGCCACTTCTTCCAAGGTATGCGACTCCTCACCTGCGAGGCCAAAGCGAAGTGTGAGGATTTTTCGCTCTCGTTCATCCAATGTCTTAAGGATGTGTTGAATTCTCTCCTCCCGCATCGTATCGCCCATATTTTTCTCAGGCGATCTCCCTGCCTCATCTTCGATCAGATCGATGAGTTCAACCGTACTGTCCAAACTCACAGGCGCGTTCAAAGATCCCGGCCGGCCGGCGATGTTTTCGATTTCTTTGATCTTTTCTACGGAGACTTCCATCAACTTGGAGATTTCTTTCCGAGTGGGGATCCGGTTGAGCTTTTGCATCAGACCGTCGCGAATTTTTCGCCATCTCGAGATCATGTCATAGACATAAACCGGAATTCGGATCGTTTTTCCCTGATTGGAAAGGGCGCGCATGATGGCCTGTTTGATCCACCACGAGGCGTAGGTTGAAAACCGGTAACCCCGTTTGGGATTAAATTTCTCAACAGCCCGCATCAATCCGATATTTCCTTCCTCGACGAGGTCGGAAAGGGTGAGGCCTATATTGGTGTAGCGTTTGGCAATGGAGATGACAAGGCGAAGGTTGGAACGTATCATCCGCGTCCGGGCGTCGGCCGAAGTCTTGTCCTGGGCCTGGACCTGCTCAGCAAGATCAATTTCCTCTTGGGGGGTCAGAAGAGGGATGTGTTCAATCTGTTTGAGGTAAATCTTCATCGGAGTCCGGTCCTGCGTGTACTCGGACTCCTCGATGACTCTTCCCTCCCCCTCTTCCTTATCCCTCTCTTTTTTTAGGTGACGATAAAGAGCGTGCGCGCGAGGGGCGGGATGCGCCTCTTTTTTTGCGGGCTTCTTTTTAGGCTTTTCCTCAATCTTTTTTTTCGCTAAAGGCCGGGGTTTCTTCTTTTTTTTCTTGAGAGATTTCCGCTGAACCTTTTTTGCTTTCTTTTTGGCCTTTTTTTTCTTCAGTCTCACGTCCCAAGCCTTCTTCGGTTATTCGCCCTTTCTTGAAGAGGTTTTTTTCTTGTCCAAAACAGCCGCCTGTGCCGCAGCGAGGCGCGCGATGGGAACCCGGTAAGGAGAACAGCTGACATAGTTCATCCCCACCCGGTGACAGAATTTCACGGACGAAGGATCGCCTCCGTGTTCTCCGCAGATTCCCACTTTGAGATCTTTTCGGGTCGAACGGCCTCTTTCTGTGGCAAGCCGGACGAGTTGGCCCACGCCTTCTTCATCCAAGCTTTGGAAAGGGTCCTTCTCCAAAATTCCCTGTTGCAGGTATTCGCCGATAAATGCACCGGCGTCATCCCTGGAAAACCCAAACGTCATTTGGGTCAGGTCGTTGGTACCAAAGGAAAAGAATTGTGCCGACTCGGCAATCCGGTCCGCCAGAAGTGCCGCGCGGGGGATTTCAATCATCGTTCCAATCAGATAATTGACTTCCGTTCCCTCTTCTTCAAAGACAACCTTCGCGATCTTTTCTATCCGGTCTTTCAAGATCGTAAATTCCCGAGGCGTTACAACCAGCGGAATCATGATCTCAGGCAATACACGAACTTTTTTCTTTTTTACTCTGCAGGCCGCTTGAAGAATGGCTCGGGTCTGCATATCATAAATTTCGGGATAAGTAATTCCAAGGCGGCATCCCCGATGTCCCAACATGGGGTTGAATTCATGGAGACTTTCCACCTTACCTTTTACCTTATCGACCGAAATCTTCATTACTTCCGCCATTTCTTTCTGATTGGCTGCGTCATGAGGCAAAAATTCATGAAGCGGCGGATCCAAGAGACGAACGGTAACCGGAAGTCCATCCATCGCTACAAAAATAGCTTCGAAATCTCCGCGCTGCATGGGAAGAAGTTTCTCTAGAGCCTTCGCCCGTCCTTGGGCATTCTCAGCAAGGATCATTTCGCGGACTGCGGTGATGCGGTCGTCTTCAAAAAACATATGCTCAGTCCGGCAAAGGCCGATTCCCTCGGCGCCGAATTTTCTGGCGACTTCGGCATCGCGGGGCGTATCCCCATTGGTCCGTACACGCAAACGGCGTTCTCCATCCGCCCATTTCATGAGCTTTGAAAAATCACCACTCAGTTCCGACTCCACGGTTTTGACTTGTCCTTTGTAGACAGCGCCCAAACTCCCATCGAGTGAGATGTAATCGCCTTCCTTAACCACTTGACCACCGGCACGAAATTCCTTTGCCTTGTAATCAATTTGAATCGTACTGCAGCCTGCCACACAGCATTTTCCCATGCCGCGTGCGACCACCGCTGCATGGCTTGTCATACCGCCGCGGGCAGTGAGGATTCCTTGTGCTGCGTGCATTCCGCCGATATCTTCCGGCGAGGTTTCGATACGAACGAGGATGACTTTATCCCCCTTCTTAGTCCACGCTTCCGCATCATCCGCGTTAAAGACCACGCGGCCCGTGGCTGCGCCAGGCGAGGCCGGGAGACCCTTGGCAATTTGTTCTTTTTTCTCTTTGGGATCAAACGTGGGATGAAGAAGCTGGTCGAGTTGCTTTGCCTCGACGCGTAAGAGGGCTTCATCTTGAGTGATCAATTTTTCTTTCACCAGATCCACGGCGATTTTTACTGCAGCGTGAGCGGTACGTTTACCATTGCGCGTTTGGAGAAGGAAGAGTTTTCCTTCTTGAATAGTAAACTCAATGTCCTGCATGTCACGATAATGATTCTCAAGCCGCTCTCTGATTTTCGCAAGCTGTTTGTAAATTTCAGGCATTTGGTTCTTAAGTCTATCAAGAGGCTCGGGAGTGCGGATACCAGCCACTACGTCTTCACCTTGAGCGTTGACCAAATATTCTCCGTAGAATTTATTTTCTCCGGTCGAGGGGTTGCGCGTAAAACAAACGCCCGTCCCTGAAGTCTCGCCCATATTGCCGAACACCATGGTTTGGATATTGACCGCGGTTCCTAAAAGTCCGCGAATGTCGTTGAGTTCCCGGTATTTATTCGCCCGCGGATTATTCCAGGATCTGAAAACAGCGTTGATGGATTTCTTCAGCTGATCGTAAGCATCCTGGGGAAATCCCTTGCCGGTCTCTTCCTGATAAGCGATTTTGTACTGGCGAACGATTTCTTTTAAATCGTTAGCACTCAACTGAGTATCCAGTTCAACGTTCACTTGTTTTTTATTTTTCTCTAAAATATGTTCAAAGACATCGTGAGGCATATCCATCACGACGTTACCGAACATCTGGATAAAACGCCGGTAAGCGTCCCAGGCAAAGCGCTCATTTTCAGTCTTGAGGATGAGTCCTTGAACCACATCGGAATTAAGTCCTAGGTTGAGAACGGTGTCCATCATGCCGGGCATGGAAACCGCCGCACCGCTCCTGACCGATACGAGCAAAGGATTATTGCGGTCACCAAACTTGAGTCCCATGGTTTTTTCGAGTTTCGCAAGATGGGCCTTCACTTCATCTTCAAGTCCCGTGGGCCATGTCCCGCCCTTTTCATAAAACATCGCGCACGCTTGGGTGGAAATGGTAAACCCGGGCGGTACCGGGATGCCGATCCGGGTCATCTCCGCGAGGTTGGCGCCCTTGCCTCCCAAGAGTTCTTTCATTTTTGCGCCCCCTTCGGCCCCTCCTGCACCGAAGAAATAAACGAACTTCTGTTTTTTACCTGCTTTTGTTATGTTGGTTGCCTTTGATTTTTTTTTCATTGTTGAGGTACTCCCCATCTTAAAAACTCCTTTCGATTATTTTAATTTTTATTCTCGAACTTGTGTGAGAACTGATAAGTCCGCTACTTTATCGGTATAAAGTAAGTTAATTTGTTTCATAAGCGCCTGCCGATTCCGCCTCACCGGCGCATCTTCCACATTCACCATCACTCCATTAAAAAAATCATGCAAGGGCTCGAAAAAAGTTTCGCCGTAAAGCCGTGTTGCCTTTTCGTATTCCTTTTTTTCCACTGATTGCTTGAGCTTATTTTCTTCTTGTTGAAGAAGTTCGTAAAGCTTCTTTTCCAAAGACTCTTGAAAAAGGGCCGGGTCGATCGAAGGAATCGCCTCTTTGGCCCCTTTTAAGATATTGCTCGTACGCTCCACCACTTTGCTTGTCTTAAAGAAAATCTTGGGGTCACTCGCCAAAAGCTCAGACAAGATTTCAAATCTTTGAAAGACATCGGCGAGATTATCAAAACTGGATTTCATCACCCCTTGCAAGATTTCATAAGGCCGGGTTCCGTGCTTCAGCTGCAACTCAAACGCAACGCGGTCTTTTAAGAAATCATTGAGTTTTTTCCGCACTTCTTCATAAGGGAGATCGAATTTTACTTTGTATTTCTCGTAACTTTTTTTAATGAGCTCTGAGAGCGGAAAGGCAACAGAAAAACTACGGATCAATTTGATTAACACACCGCCTGCCCGGCGAAGCGCATAGGGATCTTCGCTTCCTGTGGGGTCCAATTTTACCCCAAAAGCACCGACAAGAAGATCGATCCGGTCAACAATGCCTAACAAGGCGCCTGCGGGACTGAGCTTCTTAGCAAGTGAACGGTATTCCTCAGCCAAATTCTTAGGAAGATACTGTTCGCCAATCGCACGGCAAACTGCTTCGGGCTCTTTAGCAGCCTCGGCATATTCTCTTCCCATAATCCCCTGCAGTTCCGGAAATTCACCCACCATATGAGTGGTAAGATCGGCCTTAGAAAGATAAGCGGCCCGCTCCAAAATTTTTTCAAGGCCGGGACGGTCGAGAAGCTCGGCAAAATCCTTGGCCAGGGCCTGCAAACGCGAGGTCCGCTCCTGCATCGTCCCGAGGCGGCCTAAAAATATTAATTCTTTTAAGCGAGGAACTTTTTTTTCCAAGGGCTCCTTGGTATCTTCTTCATAAAAATATTGAGCGTCTCGAAGCCTCGACTCCAAAACATTTTCATAATCTTTCAAAATAGGACTGAGCCCGGAACGGCGTCCATTCAAAACCGCAATGAAACGATTCGTAAGACCGCCTTTTTCATCGCGGCAGGCGAATATCTTTTGATATTTTTTCATGCACGTAGCCAAGACTTCTTCCGGCAAATCCCGGTAATTGACGGAAAATTTTCCTTGGATCAAAAAAGGCTCTTCCACCAAATTGGCCGCCTCATAGAGAAGTTCCGAATCATAATCCTTTTGACGGTATTTTTTCTTAAGACCTTCTTCGATCATTTCTTTTCTCTTTTCAATCGAAAGAATCACGTGTTTGGTTTTAAGCTTTTTTCCGTAATCAGCCCAATTCGCCTGGGGAAGAGAAAAAGGTGTGGTGCCTAGGAAACGATGCCCGCGGCTTGTTCGCCCAGACTTCACACCGGCTAACGTGAAAGCAACAACTTTTCTTCCATAAAGGGCAACAATCCAGCGAATGGGACGAGGAAAACGAAAACCGGAATCTTCCCAAACCATCATCTTGGGAAAAGAAAGCGAGCTTAAAAATTTGCTAACCAACGAGGGAAAAATCTTAACCGTGGAAACTCCTTTATCTACTTTTTCGACGGCTGCATATTTTCCGCGAGGGGTTTCGTGGGCGCGGACATTTTTAAGAGAAGCGTGCTGGGCTTTTAGAAATCCCAAAAGCGACGGCGTGGGTTGACCCGCCGCATCGTAGGCCTTGTCATAACCCGGACCCGTAAGAAGTGTTCGTTCCTCTTTTTGCTTTGCCGCAAGATTTTCGATATAGATGGCGAGGCGCCTGGGAGTCGCATCCAATTTGATTTGATCAAACGACAATCGGTGTTTAGTAAGAATTTTTTTTAAGAGTTCGGGTCCCTGGTGGGAAAAAATATGGAGGTTTGCGACCGGGAGTTCTTCGGTTCCGATTTCGATCAATGCTGAGGTTGACACTGAGCCAAATACCTTTCCGCACAGGCGCGGGCTAGGGTGCGAACCCTTCCCACAATGCGCGGCCTTTCATTCACGCTGATCGCACCCCGGGCATCCAAGAGATTAAAAACATGAGAGGCCTTCAAGCAATAATCATAGGCCGGCAGTACAAGCCCATCTTCTACAAGCTTTTGAGATTCCTTTTCGTATTCTTCGAAGTGCCTTTTGTAGACATCGATGTTTGCTTTTTCAAAATTAAAACGCGAAAATTCTTTTTCGCTTTCCTGGTGCACGTCTCCGTATTTGACGTCATCATTCCATTGGATATCAAAGACGGAATGTTTTCCTTGGAGAAACATGGCAAGCCGCTCAAGCCCATAAGTGATTTCACAAGAGATGGGATTGAGATTAATGCCGCCGCACTGCTGAAAATAAGTAAATTGAGTGACCTCTAAACTATCGAGCCAGACTTCCCAACCCAGGCCCCATGCCCCGAGTGTAGGCGATTCCCAATCGTCCTCCACAAATCTTAAATCGTGCTTGAGAGGATCAATGCCGATGGCTTCGAGGCTTTCCAGATAAAGATCCTGGATATTGGAAGGCGAGGGTTTCATGATCACTTGATATTGATAGTAATGCTGAAGCCGGTGAGGATTTTCGCCGTAACGCCCATCCGTCGGCCTTCTGCAAGGTTCCACATAGGCAGCCTTCCAAGGTTTGGGACCTAAGGCCCGTAAAAAAGTATGGGGAGAAAACGTGCCTGCGCCTACCTCTAAATCATAAGACTGGACTAAAAGACACCCTTGGTCTGACCAATACTGGTTGAACTTTTGTATTAACTCTTGGAATTTCAGGGGCTTAGGCATTATTTAGGGTTACGGAGGTTTGAATTCTATCAAGCCCTCCCAGGCCCGTCAAGTTAACCTCCTCCCCCCGAAAAAAGCAGGAAAAGACACGGACCGCGCGAATCCGTGCCTTCACCCTGCTTCGAGAAACCTCTGGGACTAGTCTCCTCACGTGTTTTTACAGTGTGATTTGACTTTTGATTCGTTCATATTTCGCCGGGCCGATGCCAGGGACATGAACTAAATCTTCGAGGCGTTCAAAACGGCCGTTGGTACCGCGGAATTGAATAATCCGCTCAGCCAACATAGGACCGATCCCCTTAATGCTCTCCAGCTCCTGAGTCGTGGCCTTATTGATATTGACCATCACTTGCTCGGAAGCCGCAGCAGCCTTCGCGGGGGCGGGCGCCGCTAGAAGCGCTAAGGGCATTCCCATAAGAGAACCGCCCAAAAGACTTCCGGTAACCAGCATAAGAAACCACCGTCGGTATTGTAGTGTCATTGTCTTCACCTCCTCCCGACTCGGAAAGTTTCCCGAGACAACGAGAGGGTACTTCAACTTTAATTTTTTGTCAATATTAATTTTAATTATTAATAATATCCTACTATTAGGCTTCCTTCATATTTCTGTTGCATTAATTGTGTTCGCTCTTATAATTTGCTTCCATGGTCAAAGTTGGGAATCGAGTAAGGGAACTCCGCAAGGCAAAAAAAGTTACCCTCGTGGAACTCTCCAAACAAACGGGCATCGCCCAAGCTACCCTCTCTCGGATTGAAACCGGGACCATGATTGGAACCGTGGAAAGCCACCAAAAAATTGCGGAGGCTTTAGGATTGGGGCTTGCCGAACTCTACGCACCGCTCGACCGCCGGTATCAAGAAATTGTTAAGACTAGCAAAGATACTCCACGCAAGGCTCTGCATCAGACGAAAGGATGCCACACCGAACTTCTCACCCAGGAAGTCACTAAAAAGAAAATCAGCCCCCTTCTTGTGACGCTTTCGGGAAATTCTAAATCCGCCCAAGAGCAAAATGACCGGGGCGTTGAAAAGTTTATTTGGGTTTTGGAAGGTGACGTAGACGCGGTCTTAGAAAAAGAGACTTATGCTCTTAAAACGGGTGAGACCCTTTATTTTGACGCCTCGCTTCCCCACCGGTTTGTGAATCCCAAGGCAAAGCCCTCCAAGCTTTTCGTTGCTGTCTCTCCCTCAAAGATTTAATTCCGGACTTTCCTACTTCAGACTTTTTGTGATCCAGTTAAGGTAAGACGCATTTCCTTTGACGACGGGAAGCGCGATGATTTCGGGGACCGAATAAGGATGGTTTTTTTTTAGAAATTTCTGAAGCCGGGCAAAGTAACTCGCTTTTGTCTTGATGAGAACGAGATGCTCGCGTGCTTTATCCACTTTTCCCTCCCACCAGAAAAAAGATTGGGCGGGGCCTAGGATATTCACGCAAGCCGCTAATTTTTTTTGAAGAAGGGTTTTGGAAATTTGACGGGCCTTGGAAGGACTGCCAAATGTCGTGAGGACGATAATAAAAGAACCCGGCATTTTGAAACGATTTAACGTTGTGTCAGAGAAGCTTGGAAACCGCTTTGGACATCCCCAAGGGTGATGTAGCCTTCACGGGCCAACCAACCCAAACTCATCAGAAGAAGATTTTTGTCTTTCTTTATATGCTTGGCAAGTTGATCTAAATTAGCAGATCCTTTTTCATCAAGATAATGCCAGATATCCCCCGCCGCGATTCCGATTTCTGTAATCACAAAAGCTCCTTTTTTTATAAAGACGCCCGAATCTTACCAGATTTAACACTGTCTTTCAACCGCAATGGCTCTTTTAGATAAGCTTTAAGGTAGGCGCCGGTGTAAGAGCGGGGCGCTCGGGCGATTTCCTCAGGCGTCCCCTGGGCTACAATCTCTCCTCCGCCCGCTCCACCTTCGGGACCTAAATCAATTACGAAGTCGGCCATTTTTACTACTTCGAGGTTGTGCTCGACCACCAAAACGGTGTGGCCGGCATCTCTCAATTCAAAAAGGGCGGTCAGAAGATTTTGTATGTCCGCAAAATGAAGCCCCGTGGTGGGTTCATCAAGGATGTAAAGGGTAGAACCTGAAGAGCGTTTGGCAAGTTCGCTGGCGAGTTTGACCCGCTGCGCCTCTCCGCCGGAAAGCGTCGTGGAGGCCTGACCAAGCTTGATGTAACCCAGCCCAATTTTTTTTAAAAGGGCCAGTCTTTCTTGGAGCATCGAGATCCCTGAAAAAAAATCCCAAGCTTCAGTGACCGAAAGCTCAAGCACTTCCGTAATGGATTTGCCGCGACATTTCACTTCAAGCGTTTGCTCATTGTACCTTTTGCCCCGACAGTCCTCGCAAAGGACATAAAGATCGGGGAGAAAACTCATCTGTAGCTTTTCGTAGCCTTCCCCTCGGCAGGTTTCACAGCGCCCGCCTTTCAAATTAAAACTAAACCGGGAGTGCGTGTAACGGCGCATCCTCGCCTCTTGGGTCTGGGCAAATAACTTGCGGATAAAAGTAAAAAGATCCGTGTAGGTGGCAGGGTTGGACCTGGGCGTTCTCCCGATGGGCGATTGATCAATTTCAATCACGCGGCTAATTTTTTCCGCCCCGCGCACCAGACGAAATTTTCCGACTTTGTGATTCGTCTCCCAAAGACGGTTATGGAGTTCCTGAAAAAGAATGTCGTGAACCAACGTGCTTTTACCCGAACCTGAAACCCCCGTAACGCAGACCAAAAGCCCCAAGGGAATTGAGACATCGATTTTTTTGAGATTGTGTTCTTCGCATCCCTTGATTTCCAGTTGTGAGGCTTTCTTCCAAGGTTTCCGGTTTTCAGGCAAGGGGATTTTAAGCTCTCCTGTAAGATATTTTCCGGTGAGCGATTCGGGAAAATGAATGAGTTCTTCTACCGTGCCTTCTCCTACCAATCGGCCGCCATGAATTCCTGCGCCCGGGCCTAAATCGACGAGATGATCCGCGCGCCGGATAGTTTCTTCATCATGCTCTACGACAATCACGGTGTTTTTCATGTCGCGAAGTTTCATGAGCGTATTCAAAAGCCGGGTGTTGTCGCGCGGGTGAAGTCCGATGGAAGGCTCATCCAAAATATAAAGCACACCCGTGAGACTGATTCCGATTTGAGCCGCGAGCCGGATCCTCTGCAATTCTCCTCCTGCAAGCGTTGCCACCGAGCGGTCGAGGGTGAGATATCCCAATCCCACATTGTCTAAAAATTCAAGCCGCTCTCGGATCTCCCGGACGAGCGGGTCCGTAATTTTCCTCCGGTTTTCTGAAAATATGAGATCGGCAAATTGTTTCCGAGAGGTCCAGATGGATTGGCTGCACCAAGAGACGATATTTTTTCCTTTGATTAAAACGCCGAGACTTTCTTTACGGATGCGGCCGCCTTTACATTCCGGGCAAATATCTTCCCGAAGAAATTTGGCCACCTTTCGCCTGAGTTCCTCCGACTGGGTCCGGTGAAAAAGATCTTCCAATTCATCCACGAGTCCTTCCAATTCTTCGTCTCCCCAAAAGAAGGCCTCTCGCGCTTCTTGGGGCCAATCCTGAAAAGCGGTTCTTAAATCAAACGGGTATCTTTCGCGAAGATCCGAAACAAGTTCCTCAATGAAATATTTGTTGAAGGAAAAAAAGAGCTCTTCATTGAGCGCCCCTTTGAAGATGGGTTTGGAATCATCACGGATGACGCCATGCGCAAGTAGCTGTGAGAGCTTGCCCATCCCGCGGCACTTGGGACATGCACCGTACGGACTATTAAATGAAAAGAGGTTGGGGACCAGTTCGGGGATACTGACCTGACAGCGTGAGCAAGTGCGCTGAGTCGAATAGAACCTCGCCTTTTTAGGCTCTTTAGGCGGATGGATCAATAGCTCACCTTTGGACAACTCTAAGGCGGCGCGAATGGAGTTGGAAAGCCGTATTTTCTCCGAATCTTTTACCACCAAGTGGTCCATTAAAATATCAATGTCGTGGCGCTTGTTTTTTTTGAGCTTTAAATCTTTTTTGATTTCGACCATTACACTGTCAATCCGGGCGCGGTTGTAGCCTTGTTTCAAAATATCTTGGAAGATTTTTTGGTATTCCCCTTTTCTTCCGCGAACAATGGGCGCAAAAATCTGAACGGCTTGGCCCTTAAATTCATCTAAAACCTCTGAAACAATTTCACTCGGGCGTTCCCGGCCCAGAAGTTGGCCGCATTTGTAACAATGCACCTCGCCTGCTTTGGCAAAAAGAAGCCTGAGATAATCAAAAATTTCTGTGACCGTGGCAACGGTCGAACGTGGGTTATGGGCAACAGAGCGCTGCTCAATGGCAATGGCCGGTGAAAGTCCTGTGATTTGATCGACTTCGGGTTTTTTGAGCCGCTCCAAACATTGGCGGGCGTAGGAAGAAAGGCTTTCTAAATACCGGCGCTGGCCTTCCGCGTA